>JBBQSI010000151.1:0-7683 GCA_038213975.1 Chitinophagales bacterium | reverse complement strand
TATCGTGCTGGTGTCATTTCCCTGCCTGGCTCAGCAATTCCTGGACCAGGGAGTCATCGAATTTGAAGTGGTATCGAATGTGCAGAAAAATCTTGGCAGGGGTAATTGGGCGGACATGCTGAAGGAAAATCTGCCTAAATTCAAAACCGGCTATTATACATACATTTTCGCTGGTGACAAGAGTATCTACAAGTTTGACCGTTGGGGTGGCCAGGCACTTCCGAAGTACATGACCAACACGGAAGAAGAGAGCCAATGGTTTTACGACTTTGAAAACAAGACTTTTTCGGTTAAGAAAATTGTTTATGGTTCCGAGTTTACTATGCAACAAAAGATGGATACTCTCGAGTGGAAGCTAACAAATGAGAATCGCGTTATCGCAGGTTTCAATTGCCGAAAGGCAGTAGCGCAGATTTTAGACAGCGTTTATGTTTTTGCTTTTTATACGGATGAAATATTGATACCCGGAGGACCTTGCTCTATTCATGGCTTACCGGGAATGATTTTGGGTATGACGATCCCCCGACTTTACACATCCTGGATAGCAACAAAAGTGATGGTAAATAATGTACCCAAAAGCCAGATAAAGGCACCCTCAACAAAAAAAGTTTTTACCAGGGGAGATATCATCGCTACGCTTCAGGAAAGAATGAGGGACTGGTATAGTGATGATCCCGAAGAGAATGCAAATATAAAGGACCAAAAGGCAAGGATGCTTTGGAATGCTATACTATGACATTTGCATAAATGACGTTACAATCTTTTTGAAAGATGATGATCGCTTTTTTGTTTGTATGAAGTGTAATGGGCTTTTAAATTCGTTGCGAATAATTTCTGGTGAATTTTTAGATAATAAAAATCCCACATCATCTGCGGGATTCAATATTTAAGTACTGTTTTTTATTGTTTGTTGAAACGCCTTTTGATCAGCTTACCTCCGTCAACAGAGATGTTCAGAATATAAATTCCTTTGGAAAGTTTTTCTACGCCTTCCACGCTGAATGAATTCAACCCGGCTGCGAGGTTTTCATTCTGCCACAGTACTCTTTGGCCATTTGTATTCAATACAGAAATGATAGCCTTTCCGGCTGTAGCATGGCGCAGGTTTACGAATAAGTTGTTTAATACCGGATTTGGATACACCGTGAAGGCACTTGTAATACCGGAAAGTTTTACAGACACGACTTTGCTATAAGAAACGCTGCCATCTTTGTCAAACATCTTAATTCGGTAGTAAACAATTTCACTTGTAATGTTTGCAACGTTGTCATCGATAGCGTAAGAACGTGCTCCGCCAGCTCCGCCGCCGGCAACCTGCTGAATGTTAGCGAAACTAATACCATCTTCGCTCCTTTCTATTTCATAACGATCAATAGTATTCGCATTTTCAACTGTCCACTTCAGGTTGACATTTGCATTTAAATTGCTGGCGTTAAATAATGTGATGCGGGTAGGTAAAACTGTATTGCTTGTAAAGAGGCCAACAACTGCCGCCATATCGATTCCACCTGAAAAACCGGTGTTATTGGGAAAATAGGTTGTATTTGTCCAATCGACAAGATTTGCACTCGTACCCGACATAGGGAAATCATTTGCAAGGATCGAGTATCCGTAAATTGGTGTTCCGGCAGCGATGCCGAGGCTTTGTAAAGTCATAAATACGCCTCCCCGCCCCTGGGTGTTGGAACCTACTTCTACGAGATTCGTGCCGACCAGACCTTTTACAATTCTAAAAGGGATGCTACTCGATGGAATATCTCCAAAGCTGCTGGCAGCTACCCGCATCAGGGGTGCATATGATGTAGGCTTACCTGTTCCGTCGACACCAGTAATTACAGCGATTACAAATGGGTCATGCCCCCCGGGATCACCCCGTTCAAAAACGGGTATGCCCACTTTATCAGGTGTGGCAGTAGTAAAAGCCGAACCTAGCACGTAGTCCATCCGCTCAATATTGTTACTGTTAGAGGCTACATTATCAAAAAAATTGTCGGCTCCCTGGTTATAGATATTATTGTTCATGTAGACATTCATGTCAGGCTCATAAGCTACAAACAGATTGATGTTGGAGCCTGAGAGCACTCCCTGCGACCATTCAAGTGCGACGTTTCCGGAGGTACCTGCATTGTTAACACGGCGTAGGGTCACAGTGCCCGATGTCGTAGGTTCCGGTACGTAGTTGGAACCCGCCGTATTAAAGCTGGCAACAGAGATTGTAGTATTATTAGGAAAAACGCCCCATCGATATGTGTTAGTGCCTGCTGTATAGATCGTAGAGCTTCCTGTAGCCATATTATCAGTGGCAACTGACGTAATTGGGGACTGGGCATGCAGGATACCCAGCGTTAAAAAGAGAAAAAGGGTAGAAAATAGTTTCATAATAGGTGTTTTAGAAATAAACGCTTTTATCTTCAAATTTATATATTATAAATATAACAAGATTTTTTTTTCGCAGGCAACTTTGAAATCGAAAGCCTATTGGCCTGGTTCTTCTTTGATGTTCAATTCATTGATCAACTGAGCAACCAGCGAAGTCCAACCTGTCTGATGACTCGCACCTAGCCCGTTGCCATCGTTACCGTGAAAATATTCGTAGAACAGCACGAGGTGTTGGTTGCCTTCCTTTTTATAGAACCAATTCTCGCGTCCGTAGATTTTTCTATCACCATGTTGGTCTTTCTCAAACAAGCTGATAACACGGCGTGCAATCTCTTCCGCAACTTCCCGAAGGTTCATTTTATTTCCTGACCCGGCTGGACACTCCACTTGCAGGTCGTCTCCATAGAACTCGCCATATTTTTTGAGAGATTGGATTATGAGGTAATTGATGGGTATCCACACCGGCCCGCGCCAATTCGAATTTCCTCCGAAAAAGCTGGAAGTAGAATCTCCCGGGTCATACTGGATGCTATATTCAACATTATCAATATCCAGCCGATAGGGATTTTTGTAATGGAATTTTGACAGCGCCCGGATTCCTCCGGCAGAAAGAAATTTGTTTTCATCAAGCAGGTGGTCAAGAATTCTCTTCAACCTATTCTGCTGCACCATCGATAGCAAAAGTGTTCCACGCTCTTTCCTTTCTTCATTTGGCCAGAAGCGTCCATTTTTTAGTCGATAGCTTTCAAACCAGGAAGTTCTTTTCCGGAAGTCTGACAATTTATCCCGGACAGATTTTGTGATAGTCGAAACTGCAAATAATGTTGTAATCCCTACAATGGATTGGATGCGCAAGTGGATCGGCGTATCGTCGTGACGGGACAGCAGATCATAAAAAAACCCATCTTCTTCGCTCCAGAGGCCCAGGCTATTTAGCGCTTCCGCAATCAATATAAAATGTTCAAAAAACTTGGTGGCCATATCCTCGAAAGAATCATCTTCCATAGAAATCTCCAGGGCCATATCCATCATATTCAACGCATACATGCCCATCCAACTGGTACCGTCGGCCTGCTCGAGTTTGTGATTGCCTGGTGTTTCGATACTTCGGTTGAAAACTCCAATATTATCCAGCCCAAGAAACCCTCCCTGGAAAAGATTGTTACCACTCGCATCTTTCCTGTTGATCCACCAGGTGAAATTTATGATGAGTTTTTGAAAGATCCTTTTCAAAAAACCGATATCACCGGTTCCTGTGGTGGATTTATCTATTCGATACACCTGTAATGCTGCCCACGCGTGTACGGGTGGATTTACGTCGCCAAAATGCCATTCGTAGGCCGGCAACTGGCCATCGGGTTTCATATACCATTCCCGCATGATGAGCAATAGCTGGTGTTTTGCAAAACCCGGATCAAGAATGGCCATGGGGATGCAATGGAAAGCAAGATCCCAGGCGGCATACCAGGGATACTCCCACTTGTCAGGCATCAGGATGATATTCTGGTTCTTCAGGTGTTTCCAGTCGGAGTTGCGGCCTGTTTTCTTTCCCTCATTAGCAGGCGTGATGCCGTCGCTATTCATGATCCAGCGTTCAACATCGTAGTGATAATACTGTTTGCTCCAAAGCAATCCTGCCAGTGCCTGTCGCTGAATATTTTTTTGCTCGTCAGTAATCTGCTGGGGAAGTATGGCTTTGTAAAAATCGTCGGCTTCCCTTTTTCTATTGACAAATATTTCTTCAAAATTTTCGGGAAAAGGATTTTCGAATTCTTTTCTTGTAAGTCTCAGGTAAATTGTCTTTGTGCCGTTTGGCTCAATCTCAAACTCATGCACGGAGGCAAACTTGGTGCCCTCTCCCCTCTCAATCAAAGCTTTTTTATTAGCACCCTTAATTATTGCATCATGGAAAGCATCTTTTACAAAAATGTTCCGGTTCTTCTTGCCGGTCAGTTTCTCAGTGTTAGTCCGGTTGTCCGTAAACATTGAGTAATCCGCATTTTTAAAATAGAGAAAGTATGCCCCCATCCGGTGATGTGTCGCTTTTACTGCAGACTCCGAAACTTTGCGGATGACGGGCTTTTCCGAAAACCTTTGATTGCTTAAGCGATTGTAAAACCAAAGGGTTGGCAAAACTGTAAGCGGCGCTGCTTTCTCACCCCTGTTTTGGATATTTATACGAATAAAAATATCCTGGCCACTTTCCTTTGCGTAGGTAACGCATACATCAAAGTATTCGTCTTTTTTAAAATAGGGACCATCAAGGATTTCAAATTCGGGTTCCAGCTTCGACTTCCTGATGTTCTTAAGTTTCAACTCGTCATACGGAAACTCACACTGCGGATACTTATATAAGTAGTCCATATAATAGTGTGTCGGGATGTTGTCCAGGTAATAATAGAGTTCCTTAACGTCCTCGCCGTGATTACCGTCCCTGTTGCCAAGGCCGTACAGGCGCTCCTTCAAAATGTGGTCCTTCCCATTCCAAAGCGTAACACAAAAACAAAGGTTTTGAAAATAGTCAGAGATGCCGGCAAGTCCATCCTCTCCCCAGAGATAGGTTCGCATGTGAGCATTGTCAAAAGGAAAATAGTTCCAGGCGTCTCCTGTCTCACTGTAATCTTCCCGTACCGTTCCCCATTGTCTTTCACTCAGGTAAGGCCCCCACTGCTCCAGTGGAACTTTCTTGTGTAAATTATCTGCCAGTCTTTTCTGCTCAGCTGTCATATATACTTTCTTAAGGATCATACTTCAGGTTCATGATCATCCACAAGCAATCCTTAAAAATTTGTTCTTAGTCCCCACAGGTTTTGTTACCTGCCGTGCGCCTAAGATAGCTACATAAACCAAATCTTGTTCAGCATAGAATTAATGAAAAGGTTTTCCGAAGTTCTTTTCACCAGCTGTCACAGGTACTTTAAGTAAATTTTCCGATGGGGGAATCGGGCAATTATAGCCCGTAGTATAAGCACAGTATGGATTGTAAGCTTTGTTGAAATCGAGATAGAAGGGTCGATTTTCCAGGTCGGAAACAAGCAGGTCAAGATACCGCCCTCCTCCATAAGATTCCTGACCGGAGGTAGCATCGCCAAATGGAACGAAGAGATAGTCTTTATATTTTGGATCGTTCATCAATGCTTTGGCTTTGTATACAAACAGCGTTTGAGGAATTTGGTTCAATGAAAAAGTTAGCCTGGCATATTTGAAATAATGCTTTTTTGTGCCGGAAGATGTCGGGAGATCAAAACCAATATCGTCTTTGAGCCTGGTGACATTTGCCTGAACATGGAAAGAGGAATCAATTGGGAAAAAGGTAATAAACCTCCGGTCTTCGTTGCCAACAACCTCCAGTGTCTTGCGGTAATTTTCCTGGTAGTGCTGAATGGAGTCGGTTGAAAATCCTACTTGCGCACCGGAGCGGTTACATCCTAACAGCAATAAGAGGGCGTAGAAAAGAGTGTATAAATGCCCACGCCCCTGTTGATCGTAATAATATTTTTTAGTTCTTATCTTTTTATTGGGTTTTCGAATAGAAAATGTCATTTAGAAATGTATAGTTGGTTTGATCTGTTTGAACCTTAAAATTAAGATCAATCGTTGGGAACAGTTTAGTAATTCAGTGGTAAGGATACAGACATGGTGTTTTGCGCTTGAAAATGTTGCCCCAAAAAGTTACCAAAACCAGCTGAGTTCCGTGGGAATTAAAAAGATAGGTTGCTTTGATATATGAATAAAAGTAATTAATTTCAGCGCTTATTCCCCGATTCCACTATCCTTTCCCGATTGACCCGGCTACCGTTCTCCTTGTGAAATCTTTTTCCCCAAAAACTGACAAATGAAGAGATTTCTACCCCTGATTACTTTTTTTATTCTTTCTCAAACCAGATCCGAAGCACAGTCCTTCGAGGTAAATGACCTGGTGAAACTCACTTCTCTCAGCGCTAAAAGCTACGACAAGTTCATGTCCAAAAATGGCTTTGTACCATACAGGTACCAGGGGGATACTTCCCTGATGGCCACTTTTATAGAGCGTAGGAAGCGTCGGAATAGTGACACCGTCTCCGAGAGAAGCATCGACTTATTTCAAAAAAATACTTCGCGGTTTTTTGCTTATAAAACAAACGTTAAGCAGGAGTTTCTAACGGGAATCGAAGATCTCAAAAAGAATGGTTTCAAGTATGACCAGGGAATCGATGTTAAGCAGGAGGGAACGGTTATTTTTCAGAAGCGCAACCTTGTAGTGTATGCCACGAATAAAAAGGTAGATGAAAAAATGCAGTATTGCCTTTCACTTGAAGAAAAGGCTATCCCGGATATGCGTGAACTTAAGTACGCAGAAGATCTTTTACAGTTTTGTTCCCATGAGTTTCTCGCGACATTTTTCGGCGAGGGCAATGTGAAGAAAGACATGTATTATTTCACAGAAAAAGAACTCAAAAAATGTTCGGTACTTTTCGGCAAGACTAGTCGCCAGGTAATTTTTGTTTGGGGTGACGAGCGAAATTTGACGGACCTCTCTTATATTCTTGTCACGAAGGTGGCTCCGACAGTAGAAGCAGTAAAAGAGGGATGGGACGTAGCAAAGAACGAGTGGAAATTACGCAGTGGCGTTTACCCCGGAATGTCTTTGAAAGAGCTGGTAAGACTTAATGAGGCTGACTTTGAAATATATGGCTCACAATCAGAATTTGCTTTCATGGCAAAGCCTGACACGCATAGCAAGATCGATTTTCAGAAAACGGGTATCATGCTCAATTGCATGGGATGTAATGAAGAAAATGTATTTCGCAGGACTTCACTGAGCGCTGCCGCTTTGGTCAGGCAGGATTTTCCGATGTACGTTTATGACGTAGTGCTTTTCAATTCCCAACCTGGCGAACTGTTGAAATAAAGCATCTTGAAAAAATACCATTGTCCCGGATCAAAAGTGCCGGGTTTTTTGTTTGAAAGTTTTTTCGATAAAATCCTGTGACTGGTATAAGGAGTACTAAGAGGACAGCAATCCCGGAGCCAATAAAGTATCAGGGACTCACTTTTTTTGTCCGGTAAAATGTGTATTGCCTGCCATCCCAACGATACACCGGAAATTCAAACCCAGCGCCACCAATCAGCAGATCAGGGTAGCCGAGATTGTTAGTTTTCAAGATCTCGGGCATCGTTCCCGGGAAGCCTAAATTTACCTGGTAATCTCCCTGCTTATCTTTTACAAATAAGACTACACTCGAGCCATCACTGCCTGAAGTAAAAGAGTTTCCAAACTGTATAAAAACTTCTTCCTCCCCATCTTTGTTCACATCAGTAATT
>JBBQSI010000150.1:0-7696 GCA_038213975.1 Chitinophagales bacterium | reverse complement strand
AAGACAGCATAGCAACCGGGGTCGAAATTATCACAGATGGACTTATACACGCCATGAAAATGACGGGCATCTTCCTCAAATAAATAATAAGGGGTAAGATCTGTACCACCGCCGAACCACCTGTCTGTTACTTTGCCCCCGGCATCATACAATTCAAACATACGGTAGTTGCAATGCACTGTTGGTATGAACGGATTTTCGGGATGTAATACCAGGCTGATACCACTTGCAAACCACTTTGCTCCGTAAATGTTCAACTGCTTTTCCATCGCTTCGGTAACATTCCCAAAAACTACCGAGGTATTCACTCCGCCTTTTTCAAAAACTTTCCCCTTGCTGATGATCCGCGTCTTTCCGCCGCCACCTTCCTTTCTGGTCCATACATCTTCAACAAACTTCTCTTTTTCATCACAAGCCTCTACGGCTGCGCAAATATTATCCTGTAGCCCTTCAACCATCGCTATCCATATCTCTCTTACGCTTTCTGCCATCGTGATAGTTAATGAGCCACCTGTGCTCCTTCATATTCTTTTACCGCCTGCACGAAGGCAATGGCATTTTCCACCGGTACATCCGGGGTGATGCCATGGCCGAGGTTTGCAATATAATTTTGAGCACCAAATGCATCTATCATCGCGTGCACCTCACGGCGGATCTGCGCCGGCGGGAGAAGCAGTTTAGCCGGGTCAAAATTTCCCTGGAGTGTAATGCTATTGTTTGTTAGTTCACGGGCAGTCTCCGGGCTTACATTCCAATCTACGCCCAGGGCGGAGGCATCACTCCTGCTCAGATCAGCAAGCCCATACCAGCTTCCTTTCGGAAACAAAATTACGGGAGCGTGTTGGCTTAGAGCGCTGGCAATTTTCTTTAGATATGGTTCAGAAAATAATTTGAAATCTGCCGGGCTCAGGCAACCGCTCCAGCTATCAAAAACCTGCACCACATCGGCGCCGGCATTTACCTGCTGTTTCAGGTATTCGATCGTAACTGATGTAATCTTGTCTAAAAGCGACATTGCCAGCCCGGGATCTGTGAAACAGAATTTTTTTGCTTTATCCCAGGTTTTGCTCCCCTTTCCTTCCACCATGTAACAGAGGATGGTGAAGGGGGCGCCGGCAAAGCCTATCAGGGGTATTTTGCCATTCAATTCTTTAGCCGTGAGTGCGAGTGCCTTATAAACGTAATCAAGTTGCTCGTGGGCACCTTCTACAGTCAGCGCCTGCACATCCTCTTTGCGGGAAATCACTTTTGGCAACACCGGCCCGCGGCCTTCTTCCATCAATACTTCCAACCCCATAGCCTGTGGTATCACCAATATGTCACTGAAAATAATTGCTGCGTCTACGCCAATGCGTGATATCGGTTGTAAGGTGATTTCCGTAGCGAGTTCCGGTGTTTGTACCCGGGTGAAAAAGTCATATTTCTCCCTGAGCTTAATGTATTCGGGCAAATATCTGCCTGCCTGCCGCATCATCCAAACCGGTGGCCGCGGCGTGTTTTCTTTGCGCAAAGTTTTCAGCAACAAATCATTTTCTATCCTCATCAAACATACATTTTTTTAGAGAAAAATTCTATCGCCTGGTTCACCAACTGGGCTTTGCCGGGCGAATTGGCAGTCACAATTAAATTAGCCGAATAGCTCCGAATCGCTTCGGCTGTCGTGTCTCCAATCGCGAAAAGTGTACTCGATTTTCCCGGCGTATTCGATTTAAAAAAACTATGGACAGCGCTCGGACTAAAAAATAAGATACCGTCGTATTGTTTGTCTAAATCCTGCGATATTTCTATCGTCTCGTACACAACTAATTCGTGAACAGTGATACCTCCGGACTTCAGTATAGCAGGCAGTTCATCCCGGCGCTGGTTACCACAGAAAAAATGGACCTCCTGAATTCCTTCCCTGGCAACAATCTTTTCAGCCAACATCCCTGCATTGTCAGCCGTGCCCACGATTGTCTCTTTTCCAAAATATTTTTCGACGAGCTTTCTGGTGGCATAGCCGATACAAAAGACTTTCCAATCTACTTTGCCTACCCTGGAGGCTACCGCCTCTACTGCATTCATACTTGTAAATACTGCAAAAGTCTGTTCACCCTGAAGTCTCGTTATTTCGGTGCCGGTTTCATTTGAAATAGAAGTCCTTGTCTCTATAAAAGAAACTTCATCCAGTATAATAAGTTTCAGCCGGGCTGCTTCGCACAAGGAGGCACCTACAGGGCGCGTACTCAAAATATGTATCTTCTTTTCAGACATTCCGAATTTCTTGAATGATCACTTTCACCTGGTCCAGGGCGAGGAGCTGTTCACCAGCCATAACTCCCAAGCTTGCTGCTACATCCCTTTTTGCACTAACGGAAATGGGTACAAGCTGCGTCCCGTCAAGACTACAAATATTCCCTTCAAAATATACCTGATCATTTTTGATTCTGGCGAGTGCACTAATAGGAGTTGAACAACCGCCTGCAAGTGTTCGTAAAAAATCTTTTTCAATACCGGTAACTAATTCACTGTCGTCATCATTCAATTGCCTGCAAAATCTTATCACTTCTTCATCGTTTTCCCTGCACAAAATTACTATAGCTCCCTGGGCCGGGGCTGGTAACATCCAATCCAGTTCCACGGAATTTTCTGGTCGTAAGTTTATCCTTTCCAGTCCTGCTGCCGCAAAAATTACCCCGTCCAAGTTGCTATCATTAAATTTTCTCATTCGTGTATTCACATTGCCCCTGATATTCTCAATGCTATGGTTAGGATATTTTTTTAACCACTGTGCCGCTCTCCTCACGCTACTTGTGGCCACAGTTGCAACAGAGGCTAAATCCAGGAAAGTATCTTGTTCTTTAAATACGAGCAAGTCAAGATGATTGCCGCGTTTTAGCACCGCCGTCTGCACGAGGTGATTAGCTGGCCTTGTAGGAACATCTTTCATGGAATGAACAGCCAGATCGATCCTATTGTTCAAAAGGGCAATGTCCAGTGCTTTTGTAAAAATGCCCTGAACACCCAGCTCATAAAGTGGCGTGGTTGTATCTACATCGCCTTCACTTTTTATATAGACTAATTCGCTATCTACACCGGTTTCCCGGAGCATTTCCCCGACAAGCGTCGCCTGCCATACAGCCAGTTGACTGTCTCTTGTTCCTATCTTAATTTCCCGCTTCAATTCATATGAAGATAACTACTCAGGGCGTGGATGTACTGGCAACCTTTGTTTTGAGTAGTATGCAGCTGAACGGCAAAAGAGGAGATGGTTTTGTGAATTTTATCTTCCTGTGAGGTTTCATCAGGATGTAGCTGGCTGAGTTCCCGGAGCTGAGATTTTATTTTTCGCAAAAGTGGATTGTGCGCCTGCCGCTTGTACCAAACCATCATTTCATGCATAGTGGCTGAGATGGTTTCCAGGGCTTTTGGAACTTCACCTTGCCGCAGGGCAATTGTTTTATCGAGGATCACCGAAATCTCATCTACGTTCAATAAAGAAATATTCCTGACTGATTTCACTGCCGGATCCACATTCTGTGGCACGGAGAGATCAAGGATCAAACGCGGTTTATTTGTTTCGAAATATTCTGGTGTGATAGAATAAGTATCGCTGGTAGAACTTACCAAAATGATATCGGCATCATTAGCATGAACGGCAAGCTGGTCGTAAGGAACGAAGGTTGCATCACACTTTTCTACTAATGATTTGGCTTTCCATTCAGTACGATTTGTAAAAAACAGTTCTGCACCATGTAAATAATGCCTGAGATTTTTACCAATGTGTTGACCAAGTTTGCCCGTACCTGCCAATAAAATCTTTTTACCGGTGTAGTCAGGCACGCGTTCCCTGATTATTTCAATGGCCGCATACGACACTGACACCGTGCCTGAGCTTAGTCTTGTCTTCGTTTTGATCTCCTTGGAAGATTGAAGCGCATAATTGACTACCCGCTCCATAAAACTATTCATACAGCAATGTTCGCGGGAAGTCGTTGCGGCCTGCTTAAGCTGGGCAAGGATTTCATAATCGCCAATGATCTGCGAATCCAGCCCTGCCGCCACTTTAAACAAATGCTCGATAGCAGTTTTTCCGCGAAGGCGGTATCCATGTCCAATAAACTCGTGCATATTACCATGCGTGTGGATGCAGAGCATCTCGATCAATTCTTCCGGGTGATCACAAATACCATAGATCTCCGTGCGGTTGCAGGTAGATAAAACCATACAGGCAGGAAACCTTTTCAGCACTGCCTGCTGCAATAGTAATTCTGTCTGCTCCGGTAGTAAAGAAAACTTACCCCTGATGCTGATGTCACTCTTCCGGTAGTTAATACCGGCCACACAAAAGTTGTTGAGAAAAATATGCGTAGGCTCTATCAAAAACATGTGGTGCAAATGTATTTTCACCTTAACCGGTCACTGTCATACAATTGTCATAAACATCAAATTAATTCTGCTAATAATTTGCAACTAATAAGGACTAGAATTGTAATTGAGCGGATTATAACAATGCACGATACTTTTGCTGCAAATGTCATTTATGAATAATGGGAAGCGGCGGGGAATACTGTTGATGAACTTAGGATCACCCGATAGCACGGCGGTGCCGGACGTAAAAAAATATCTCGGCCAGTTCCTGATGGATGAGCGGGTGATTGACAAACCCTGGCTTTTCAGGGCACTGCTGGTAAAAGGAATCATTGTTCCCACCAGGTCCCCTAAATCTGCGGAAGCCTATCGAACTATTTGGACAAACAATGGCTCGCCCCTCGTGCACCTGACAAGGCAGCTACGTGACGATCTCCAGCAGTTGGTTGGTTACCCGGTGGAGATTGCCATGCGATATGGAAATCCTTCTCCGGACAAGGCTTTTGAGTCGCTGCAACAGCAGGTGCCGGGCCTGGAGGAAGTAATTGCCGTACCCCTTTATCCGCACTACGCTATGTCCAGCTATGAAACGGCCGTGGAATATGCAAAAGAGATCCATCAGAAAAACAATTATCCCTTCCAATTAAATTTCATCGCGCCTTTTTTTGATGACGGGAAATATATTGGGGCACTGGCAGACGTTTTCCAGCCATACATACAGCAGGATTTTGATCACTTGCTTTTTAGCTATCATGGAGTACCGGGCAGGCATATTCGAAAAAGTGATATCACCGGCAATCATTGCCTGCAGGTAACAGATTGTTGCAATGTGCCGTCGCCGGCACACAAACATTGTTACCGCCACCAGGTATTTACTACCACGAGGCTGGTCACGGAAAGATTAGAATTGCCAAGAGATAAATACAGTGTTTCTTTCCAGTCTCGCCTTGGTAAAGGTTGGCTGACGCCCTTTACTGATATCAGGTTGGCGGAGTTTCCGAAAGAGGGCATCAAAAAGTTATTAGTTGCCTGCCCGGCTTTCGTAAGCGACTGTCTTGAAACCCTGGAAGAAATTGAAATCCGCGGCAAGGAGATTTTTATGGAAGCCGGCGGCGAATCTTATCAAATGATACCTTGCCTTAATACACATCCGGCCTGGGTAGACGCACTTTCTGGATTGATAAGCAGGAACTAAGTTGCACTACAATAAATTAACCAGTGTTTTTTTATATCAAAGCCTTACATATTATTTTCATTGTCACCTGGTTTGCCGGACTGTTTTATATCGTCCGGTTATTTGTATACAGCACCGAAGCAAATACTAAGGAAGAACCTGAAAAGTCAATTTTACTGGAGCAGTTTCAGCTGATGCAGCAAAGACTTTGGTACGGCATCACCTGGCCTTCGGCTATACTCACATTAATTTTTGGGACATGGGTTGGCCTATTGTATGGCAGTCTGCCCACCTGGTTATTGGTAAAACTTTTTTTTGTGGCCGGGCTTTTCATTTACCACCTCACCCTGCACAGAATTTTTATTCAACAAAAAAAAGGCGTGTTCAAATACAGTTCCCAACAGCTACGCATATGGAATGAGGTCGCTACCATTTTCCTGATTGCAATCGTGATGTTGGCAGTGGTGAAGCAATTGCTGAGCGTTGTCTGGGGCGTGCTGGTACTCGTTGTCTTTGCGGTTCTTTTAATGATCGCAATCAAAATCTATAAAAAATACAGATCGTTTTAGCGCAGTAAAAGCTCGCAAGGCTTTAGCCCCGTGTGGTTCTTAAAGGCAGTAGAGAAATGGGAAATAGAAGAGTAACCAAGCAAGGCAGAGACATCTGTTACGCTCAAACCTTTTTCATACAAAAGATATTTGGCGTGCTCCATTCGCTGGCTTTGAAAAAAGTCAAAGACGGTAATGCCGTACATTTCTTTAAAACCTTTTTTCAGGTAGCACTCATTGATAGCCGCCTTTCGGCTGAGCTCCTTTATCGTCAACGGCTCGCTTATATGTTGGAGAAGTATCTCTCTTGCCAGGCTTATCTTTTCCCTGTCAGCTTCGTTGGCTAAAAATTTACAGCTAAATGTTTCCTCCCCATCTCCCGCCATACATTCCATGCTATACAGTAGCAGCATTTGCGTTTGAGCGTTGATGAAGATATTTTCAAAGCTGTCGGTGTATTTGTGGTTCAGTAATGCATCAAGCACGCTCCTCGTCCTGCTACAAATAGGAAGCGTCTTCGTAAAAGAAGAGGTATGGGAAAAGTTAAGGACTTTTTCTGAAAAGCTGCTGGTTTTTATCCCGCTCAAAAACCGGTTTAAATGATCTGAGCTGAAGCGGAAGCTTGCCAGGTCAATCGTATCAACTTTTTCCTCACAGCCTGCCGATGCCGCGTGCTTGCATAAATTACACTCATGATCATCGCGCTTGCAATAAGTATTCCCGGACATACAAAAGATGAGATCAAGCCCCGCTTCTGTCTCTTTATTTTCATGATAGGTGTAAACAAACATACCCGTATCCTCTAGAACCGTTTGCAGCGGTTTGCGATAACGCGACATTGTATATTTTACAGTTCCCGGGATGTTGCTGGTACGCTGCTGTACAAGCCTAAGATCGTCGCTCATAATCGGCTGCTGTAAGGCTAAGGACAGTATGTTTTCGGAATTTTTCATTTAAATCGCTGCAAAGATAAGCTGTTCAAATTTTTAAAAGGTTAATAGCCGGTAAGGTAAGCCAGTTTCCAGGAAATTTGCGCAGGAGCAGTTTCCGGCTGGAAAGGATTAAATTTTTTTCAAATGTACATGTACTGGTTCCTTTTGAAACGCACGCGTAAAGAGCCTTTTTACTGTGAATATTCGTACCTTCGCGTGATTATAAAATCCAATCAATTTTAGCGTTCACATTTCACATATGACAGCAGATACAGCAGAATTAGCATTGCCAAAAACCGACGGCTACGGAGCGGATAGTATTCAGGTGTTAGAAGGCCTGGAAGCGGTAAGGAAAAGGCCGGCGATGTACATTGGAGATGTTGGGAATAAAGGGTTTCACCACCTTGTGTATGAGGTAGTTGATAATTCTATCGACGATGCAATGGCGGGCTACTGCAAAAATATCGTAGTCACTATTCACGAGGATAATTCCATTTCTGTAACTGATGATGGAAGGGGTATTCCTACCGGGATAATGAAGAAGGAAAATCGCAGTGCACTGGAAGTGGTGATGACCGTGCTTCATGCGGGTGGTAAGTTTGACAAAAATACTTACAAGGTCAGCGGTGGATTGCATGGTGTGGGCGTAAGTTGCGTAAATGCACTGAGCTCAAAATTTGAAGTGACGGTTA
>JBBQSI010000149.1:0-7722 GCA_038213975.1 Chitinophagales bacterium | reverse complement strand
CAGAGCAATGGGGCTACAGTGGCCTCAGTGATGGGAAAGCCCTGAGTTACGGAGGCGGCATCAGCATAAACATCGACAACCATAGCATCACTGCAGGTATTTCTCTTTCCCGGTCAGATAACGTGACTGAGAAAACCCTGTTGGATGTAAATGGTGATGGGCTGCTGGATTATATCCAGAGCGTTGACCCTCTTGTCGTACGCCTCAATATGGGAAACGGTTTCGGTCCGGCCCTTACATGGACGGGGGCCAGCGCCGTGAGCAAAGGCGCTTCTACTGGTGAATCTCTCAACGTCGGCTTTACAATAGGCATTTCCATCATACCCATTTTGCCTATTATAAAACTATGTTTCAATCCACAAATAACCGTTTCACAGGGTGCTAACCAGACAACTGTGCAGTTTAGCGATATTGATGGAGATGGCTTTCCGGATTACCTGCAGTCAGACGCAGATAATAAACTCACCGTGTCGCGATCGACCATTCGAAGAACAAACCTGCTTAAAAAAGTTAGCCGTCCGATGCATGGAAGCTTTGTAATGGATTATCAGCGTGTTGGTAACACCTATGATATGCCAAACAGCATATGGGCGTTGTCCCGTGTTGACTTGTATGACGGCCTTTTAGGTGATGGCCCTGACTCCACGAGCAGCACCTTTAACTACCAGGCCGGAAAATATAACCGGAACGAAAGAGAATTTTATGGATTTGGAAAGGTAATTACTAAAGAACTTGATACCGACCACCAGGATGTCGTTTACCGTACGACCGAAGACGACTACTTTACCGATAATTATTATAATAAAGGTCTTTTGAAATCTACTGTATTAAAAGACGCTAATGGAAATAAGTTCACGGAAGTTGTAAACACTGTCCAACTAAAGAGTATTTCTTCCGGGGCTGCTCTGCCCGATGCCTATGCTCAAACAGACGATGGTGCCGCCTTCCCGGCACTGGTAAAAACTTATAAATTATTTTACCAGGGTCAGGCTGTGGCAGGTAAAACAGACAGCACCACATATTCATATGACCAGTTGGGAAATATCTCCCGGTCGACCGAGTTTGGTGATCCCGGCGCAGATGATGATGTATCGACAATAATGAGTTATCATTCGGTTCCCGGCAAATATATTATGAATGTCCCCAGTTCCGTAACCGTGTCGGGTAGCGGCACGACCTATCGGCAGCGGGCGTCCGACATAGATAACAGTACGGGCAACATCAAACAAACACGCCAGTTTCTTGCATCAGGTGATGCAGCTAAGTTTGACATGACCTATGATTCGTATGGTAATATGACAAGCATTACCCGGCCACAAAATGCTACCGGCCAGCGTTTGGCGTATAACTATGAATATGATGGGGATGTTCAGACTTACGTCATCAAAACATCAGATTCTTATGGGTATTCTTCGACTGCAACTTATGACGTGCGGTTTGGCGAACAGCTTTCTGCAACCGACCTGAACGGCCAGCAAACGCAATACACGCTTGATGCATCAGGAAGACTACAAACAATTCGTGGTCCCCTGGAAATTGCGTCAGGCCAGCCATTTACAATCGCCTTTGAATATCATCCGAATGACCCGGTGTCCTGGGCCATGGCGAAACATTATGACCCGGCTCACCCAGGTAACTTCCTGGAGACGGCTTCTTTCCGGGATGGAATTGGAAGAGAAGTGCAGACCAAAAAAGACATCGGCCTTTTCAGTGGCGCAAAAGCTGCTGACGAAGAAGTGATGGTCGTTTCCGGTTCAACAGTGTTCGATGCATTTTTCAGACCTATAAAACAATGGTACCCGCTAACAGAACCTAAGGGAACCATCGGTACTTACAATACCGGCAGTGATGCAGTGACACCCGAAGGAATGACTTACGATGTAATGGACAGGATGCTCACCGATACGCTGCCCGACGGAGTTTTTCGAAAAATGGTGTACGGGTTTGGCAACGACCGCGACGGTTCATTGCAATTCAAAACCACATCGAGTGATGCAAACGGCATAAGTACAGAAAGCTACCTGAATGTCAGGGAACTTTTGAAGGCCACCAAACGGCAGTACAGCCAGGGTAGCGATATTTGGACAAGCTATCAGTACAACCCCGTAAACGAAATGACGAAGGTTGTTGACGACATGGGCAATGTGATTGACATGGCGTACGATCAGTTGGGCCGCAAAGCAAGTGATATACATCCCGATGCCGTCACCACCAGTTATAAATATGACCTGGCGGGCAACCTGATTGAAAAGAAAACTGCCAACATGCAGGGAAATGGCTCGGGTATCACCTACTCGTACGACAGGGAACGCCTTTTAAAAATCAATTACCCGCAGAATCCCAAAAATAATGTGAGTTATACCTACGGGGCTTCGGGCGCCACTTTCTACCGGGCAGGGCGTATTGTGAACCAGCAGGACGCTTCCGGCACGCAGGAATTCTTCTATAACCCACTTGGGGCTACGATAAAGAATGTCAGGGTTATCAAAGTTCCGGCTACAACGGCGCTCACATATACCACCCAATGGAATTACGACACATGGAACCGCCTCACTGGAATGACCTACCCTGACGGAGAAGTGCTCACCTACAAATACAATGTTGGTGGTCAATTGCAAAGTATGTCTGGTATACAAGATGGCGTTACCAGGAATTACGTCACGCAACTAGGCTACAGCAAATTTGAAGGGAAGGTGTATACGAGTTACGGTAATGGCACAGAAATGACCTACACCTTCGGTGCCGAACGTCGTGAACTAGCGAAGATGACGGCGAAAACAAGCGCCGGCCGATTCATGATGGAGAACACCTATACGTGGGATAATGAAGATGAAATTCTGAACATTGCTAACGCGGCCCCCGTGCCTCCAAGCAACATGATGGGGGGTCCTTCTACTTACCAGTTCAGTTATGATGACCTCTATAGAATTACTAAATCCAACGGACTGTTTAGTGACAACACACATGAGAACCGCTTCACGCAAGAGGTGACTTACAACAGTGTTTCTTCCATTCTCAGCAAAACGCAATTGCATGAACGGAAAGGCTCTGATGCACTTACCTGGACAAAACAAAACCAAACGACCTATAGTAATGTATACGACTACAGTTCAGGAGGAACCCAGCCACATTCACCCGTCCACATTGGCACCGAAGGGTACAACTATGATGCAAACGGAAATCAGCTTACATGGCAAAATGATGTAAGCGCCCAGAACCGCGAAATCACGTGGGATGAAGAGAACAGAATGCAAGCACTTTCCGATAACGGGCAGCTGTTTAATTATACTTATGATGCTGATGGAACACGTGTTTTAAAAAGCAATGGAAACGGCCAAACCGTATCCATCAATGGTAAGAAAGCTGCACAAACGAGTGGCACTGGTAATTACGTTATTTATGTAAACCCATATGAAGTAGTACGAAGCGGTAGTTACACCAAGCACTATTATATCAGCGGAGAGCGCATTGCAAGTATCCTTGGTGTAACGGGTAATGGTATAAAAACATCCTCATTCGAATACTATTATCATCCCGACCATTTAGGTAATTCAGCATTTATTACTGATGCTTCCGGTGAAGTGTTCCAGCACCTGGAATATTTTCCTTTCGGCGAAACATTTATCGATGAACATAGTAATCAACAGCGAACACCTTACCTGTACAACGGCAAAGAGCTGGACGATGAAGTAGGGTTATATTATTATGGTGCCCGGTACTACGATCCTGTAAACAGCATTTGGGAAAATGTCGATCCGTCATGGGATAAACCTGATCAGATAGAAATCTCACCTTATGCCTATGTAGGGAATAATCCTATCACCTTTGTCGATCCTGACGGGCGCTTCAAATTAGCGGGTAACCTGATACAGGGCGCACAAAAACAGTTTGTAGGACTGCTGGCCAACAACCTGAAGAATAGAGGGATCAGACCGGCTACTCTTACACTGGCTAATAATTCAAATCCAGCGCAGTCCCTTGCAATTGGTAACAACGCCTTAGCCATTAAAGCTCGTAATGCCGACGCGGAAGTCAACAACGGAAATAACGCGGGAAAACAGTATCATGTCTCCGGAAGCATTTTGGGTATCAAAGTGTTCAATACCGGACCAGACAAAAGAAACTGGTTGCAGAAACAGCGGGATACTTATAAGAAGATCGGGCAGAATTGGGAAAAAGCTAAAACAACAGGTATTTCCACCTTCCTCAAAATGGTAAGGACACGCCAGATGGCGCAACGGGGTTTGCGCTAAACAAGCCATTCCGGAATACAAAGATGCTCTTACACAAGGTTGTCAACTGTCCGAAGTTGACAACCTTTTTTTATGCTTTTGCGTTTAATCTTTGACGTTAGACTACTTCAATGCAATTTTCCTACTTAGCTTTTTTATCGCACACTGCTATTGAAAATATTCTCCCGGTATTTGTTTTAAAAAATACTATTGCCGCTCTTTCACTTCTTTAGTGCTGGCATCAATAGTGCCTGTGCAAGCAAAATGCGTTTTCCTCATTCGATTTTCTATCACTGCCCTTAAACCTTTTAACGATTATAAAATTTGCCCACAACCGGTTTGTCGCCCGACAAATCAGCTTCAAACAAATGCGGCACACAGATAATGCGGCCGTTAACTTTTTATGACTGGGAATACACACAAGCAATTTTTCATCCATCCTACGAAATAACATTCCGTGTCCATAGTTGGGCGGTGTAACAGGCTTATACTATTACGGTGCCCGGTATTATGATCCAATCACCAGTCTATGGGTAAATGTGGATCCATCGTGGGATGCACCTGACCAGGTAAATAAATCTCCTTATATCTATGTAATGGACAACCCGGTGATCTACGTAGATCCTGATGGGAAAAAAGGAACGCCGGCTTCAGACCAGGGTAACCATTTGAATGGACAAAGCAATCTCGACGCTCCTACTCCATCGCTTGCCCCGGCCTTCAGGGCTTCGGCGGCAGCACGTTTCGCAAACCCTTCCGGAGAAATCTTTATAAAGGGCAACAATACGGGAATGCAGAAGCACGAGCCAGCGTATGTGGTGCAGCAACGGTCCGCAGGCATGGCAGCAAAACCAAAGCCGGCGATTAAGAAAAGCAACAGCAATGCAATCCGTGCAACAGCCTTTGCCCGGGGAACAGATATTCATATTGCAGAAAACTTTGGTACACAAAGCATGCAGGCACATGAGGGAACGCACGTGGTTCAGCAGAAGCAGGGAAGGATGAGTATGAGTCGTAATAGCCGGAGGAAATAGACTGTCGGATTAAAAGGGATTATATTAATCCAGGCGCAGGCATTTTGCTTGCGCCTGGATTTTTTTTGTAGGGAAAATGGGATTTAATTTCCAGGAATTCTTTACAATTTTTGAATGGACTTCTTAAAGGTTTAAGGAGTATTCAGCGTCAGGGTTTCATTCCACTCACTTTGGCCGCCAATGAAAATTCTGGCGGGACACCAAATTGATGGTTGTTTTTATCGCAATGTTATTGATTTTGGGCACGGTGTAACTTTTCAATTCTTAGATCTTTTATAGTCGTTGGTGATTGCCCGGCTGCTAAGCCATCCGCACGAACACCAGACAACGGCTAAAGAACAATATGAAGTATATCTTCTTCAAAGTCATTATAATCTTTTCGTTTCTTTCCTTCTATCATGTCAATATGATGAAGCGTACAGCAACATTGGATTAATTTACTTTTTTAGAGGTCAAGGACAATTTTCAAATTTCCCTTCAGTTGAATAGTTTGCGCCGTATTCAATTTCCCAATTCTTTTTATGAAACGTTTGTTGTCAATTGCTCTTGGTTGATCAACAAGAACATCACTTAATTTTGATACCTGTGTTTTTCTCAGGTGTACTCTTAGAATTTCGGCCTCCGGTTTCACGTTTGTTGTCACCGGGCATACGATTGTTGACAAGTGAGTTTCATTCAATAAATCTGTTTGAATAATTACGACCGGCCTTGTTTTTCCTGGCTCTGTTCCGATAGTCGGATTTAAATCTGCGAGCCAAATATCAAACTGTTTATAATTCATCAACAAGTTTTTCAAATTCAGCTAATACTTCGGAAGAACTCTGCGCTACAAGTTTACTTTCTTTCGTAAGCTTCTTTTTTAAAACCCGTCTTTTATTAAATTGGTTGTAAAGATTAAGGGCTTCGTTGATATATCGGTTTCTTGCAAGGTTTAACTCTGAAACAACTTTTTCAGTTTCATCAAAAATATCGTCATCAAGCTTCAGTGAAAGAGTTTTCATGATGTTTGCTTTTTGTCAAAAGTATATATAATTGGTATATACTCAAAATTCAAAAGTATAGATGGTAGCTCCCATGCGTTGGTATTCGCAACGTCCCGGCGGGGTTTCACGGGATAATCATAAAACTGTCATGATATCACCTCTTTGCATTTTCTTTCGAAGCAACCTTTATGTTTTAATTTTGTTGAAACTAAAAATATCTAAATGTCAGAAACGAAAGCATATGCGGCGCATGAGGCAACTTCTCCTTTAGTGCCATTTACAATTGATCGAAGGGATACAAAGCCACATGATGTGCAGATTGATATAATATTCTGTGGCGTTTGCCATAGCGATCTTCATACGGTGCGTAACGAATGGGGCAACACCGTCTATCCTGTGGTGCCCGGTCATGAAATTGTGGGAAGGGTAACCAAAGTGGGCGATAAAGTGACCAGGTATAAAACAGGTGATCTTGTTGGTGTTGGTTGCATGGTAGATAGCTGCCGCGAATGTGACAGTTGCAAAGAAGGCCTGGAACAATATTGCGAGGTGGGCATGGTAGGAACCTATAACGGAAAGGAAAGAGACGGAAGCGGGATTACTTTTGGAGGCTATAGCAAGCAAATAGTTGCCCATGAAGATTTCGTATTAAGGGTGCCAGAAAATCTTCCGCTCGAAGGAGTTGCACCATTGCTTTGCGCAGGCATCACCACCTATTCTCCATTGAAGCACTGGAATGTAAAAAAAGGTGATAAAGTAGGTGTGGTAGGCCTTGGTGGCCTCGGCCACATGGGTGTAAAACTTGCGGCTTCGTTCGGTGCGGAAGTCACCATGCTCAGCCATTCTCCTTCAAAAGAGAAAGATGCAAAAGATTTGGGGGCACACCAGTTTGTATTAACCTCGGATAAAGAGCAGGTAAAAGCGGTTACCAATTATTTTGATTTTATTTTGGATACCGTTTCAGCCGAGCATGATTATAATATGTATCTAGGTATGCTAAAAAGAGATGGAAAAATGGTTTGTGTCGGGGCTCCTCCAAAGCCGGCGGAAATATCCGCATTCAATCTTCTTCTCAAGAGAAAATCTCTTGCCGGCTCATTGATAGGCGGTATCCCGGAGACGCAGGAAATGCTTGACTACTGCGCAGCGCATAACATAATTAGTGATGTAGAAGTGATTGACATAAAAGACATAAATGAATCTTACGAGCGAATGCTTAAAGGAGACGTTCGGTACAGGTTTGTGATCGATATGTCAACGCTATAATTTACAATAAAATTGATTTGAAAATCCGGTTATTGACGTAACCGGATTTTTATTTGGGACAAAAAGGAGGCAAATTAACCAAACTAATAAAAACACGGCATACCGGCATACCCCAGCAAGCCATCTATATGAACTGACCAGGGGACCTAAAGACTACCCTTTGTTTTCTAGCAGGCGGTCGCAACCCTTAAAATGCATTAATAACTG
>JBBQSI010000148.1:0-7730 GCA_038213975.1 Chitinophagales bacterium | reverse complement strand
ACTATCTCACTCCACGCCTGGCAAAATACCGGGTATCGAAGTGTCGTACGAATAAGCGTATTTACTTTCCTGAGATGATATTTGTTCAAATAAGAGAGCGAATCACGATTGGGATATGCAGCAAGCAAACCCAAACCCGGCACATTCACTTCTGCGCAATTATCAAAGAGTTCACTGTATTCAATCTTTTTCACTTCGCCATTTTCCAGGTACGTGGCACCGGCGCTACCTGCAAGCACAATGTTCCTTGGATTCCAGGTGATTTTATAATGCCAGGGGTTGTCGTCTGATTCAGGTGCGATCAGGCCTCCACAATGCGATTTAAACGAGGTTATTTGCCCGCCATTCGATCTGATGGAATCAAATATTTTCAAGGCGCTCATATGATCGATCCCCGGGTCGAGGCCCATTTCGCAAAGAAATAAAAGCCCTTTTTCTTCAATCTCCTGATTTAGATTCATCATCTCTTCGTCAACATAAGATGCAGTAAGCAGGTTTTTGGAACAAGCCAGGCAGGTTTCAGCCACCAGCAAATGAAGGCTGGCAGGCAACATGGATATGACGAGTGTTGCTGAGTTAATAAGGCTGCGCCTTTGTTCTACATTTAAAATGTCTGCTATTTGGCCTTTGGTATTCTCTAACCCCCGGGTTTTGGATTTCAGTAGTTCAGAATCGTTGTCTACAACTAACAATTCATCACCGGATATTGCTACCATTGC
Organism: Chitinophagales bacterium; assembly: GCA_038213975.1. Lineage (GTDB taxonomy): Bacteria > Bacteroidota > Bacteroidia > Chitinophagales > Chitinophagaceae > Ginsengibacter. The sequence continues at coordinate 7,011 of JBBQSI010000148.1, read as the reverse complement.
CGACAGATACTCAATTAGCACTGTAGCCGACATGCCAGCACCAAACACCAAAATTCTTTTCATCTCATTTTTGTTTTGCCCGTTGATCAGGGCTTGTTCTTACCTCTGAGTACCACGATCTTCACTTAAATATTAGGGAATTTAAGGCCTGCCGGCGAATATCCTTCCTATGTAAAATTATTTTCCACATTTCATTAAAGTTATGGTAATAAGAAACCGCCAAAAACAACACTTCCTCTCAGGAAAGCAGGGGTATAAAAAGTATATTTGCCGATACTAATATTATATGGACAGAACTGAAGATCAACTCCCCCAGGGAGAACCCGAGAGAGGAAGAATTATCCCCGTAAACATTGAAGAACAAATGAAGGCTGCGTACATCGATTATTCGATGAGCGTTATTGTCGGACGGGCTCTTCCTGATGCCAGGGATGGACTGAAACCTGTACACCGCCGCATCCTGTATGGTATGTACGAGATGGGCAATTTTCATAACAGGCCTTACAAAAAGTCCGCACGTATTGTCGGTGATGTGATGGGTAAATACCATCCGCATGGCGACGCATCAATTTATGACACCATGGTCCGCATGGCCCAGAACTGGAGCATGCGTTATACGCTTGTGGATGGACAGGGAAACTTCGGCAGCCAGGATGGAGACAGCCCGGCGGCAATGCGTTATACGGAGGTACGGCTTGAAAGAATCGCCGAAACGATCCTGGACGATATCGAAAAGGATACTATTGACTTCCAGCCTAACTATGACGACTCTACCAAGGAACCAACGGTGCTGCCCACACGAATTCCGCAGCTTTTGCTTAATGGCTCCAGCGGTATTGCGGTCGGCATGGCCACAAACATGCTTCCGCACAATCTGTCAGAAGTAATTGAGGGATGCATTGCATATATCGAAAACAAAGAAATTACCATCGACGAGCTGATGCAGTTTGTCAAAGCCCCTGACTTTCCCACGGGCGGGGTCATTCACGGGTATGAAGGAGTGAAATCAGCTTTTCACACCGGACGGGGTAGGGTGCTCGTACGGGGTAAGGTAAACGTGGAAACTTCAAAGAACGGACGCGAGAAGATTATCATCACCGAAGTTCCTTTCCAGGTAAACAGGGATACCCTTACTGAAAAAATCGGCCACCTGATTAACGACAGGGCTATCGACGGCATTGCGGATGTAAACAACGAAAGTAATAACAAGGAAGGAACGAGGATCGTATTGGAATTGAAGAAAGATGTCATTAGCCAGGTGGTCATCAACCATCTTTACAAGAGCACCGACCTGCAGACATCTTTTGGTGTAAATAATGTTGCCCTCGTAAAAGGCCGGCCAAAAATTCTCCATTTAAAAGATCTCATCCGGGAATTTGTCGACTTCCGTCACGAAGTGGTTGTCCGAAGGGCAAAGTTTGACCTTAGAAAAGCAGAGGAGCGGGCACACATTCTTGAAGGATATTTGATTGCGCTCGATCATCTCGATGAGGTGATTGCTTTGATCAGAAATTCTGCTACGCCTGACGAAGCCCGGACCGGCCTGATTGAGCAGTTTTCCATGAGCGAAATACAGGCTAAGGCCGTCCTCGAACTGCGCCTGCAACGCCTGACGGGGATGGAAATAAACAAGATCAAAGAAGAACATGCGGAAGTGATGAAATTGATTAACTATCTGAAAAGTATCCTGGATGACCAAGGGCTTCGTTTCCAAATCATAAAGGACGAGCTAAACGAGGTGAAGCAAAAATTCGGCGATGCCCGCAAAACAGAAATTACTTACCTCGCAAATGAAATCAGCATAGAAGACCTGATAGAAGAAGAAGATGTTGTAGTTACAATTTCAAACCTGGGTTATATAAAAAGGACTTCCTCATCCGAATACCGGCAGCAGCGGCGCGGCGGCCGCGGGGCACGTGGCAGCAGCACGCGGGATGAGGATTTTATAGAGCACCTCTTTGTGGCTTCTACCCACCACACCTTGTTATTCTTTACAGAAAAAGGGAGATGCTTTTGGCTGAAGGTGTATGAAATCCCGGGAGGTGAGAAGCAGAGTAAAGGCAGAGCGCTGCAGAACCTTATGCAGATACCGCCGGATGATAAAGTGCGGGCAATTATTGATATAAAAGATTTGCAGGATGACAACTTTATCAACAATAATTTCATCGTATTGTGTACACGCAAGGGAATTATTAAAAAGTCTCTTGTCGCAGACTTTTCACGGCCACGGCAAAATGGCGTGAACGCAATTACGATAAACGACGGCGATCAGTTGCTGGAAGCCTGCCTTACAGATGGCAATAAGCAAATAATGCTCGCCGTAAAAAGTGGTCGTGCAATACGCTTCCCTGAGGAAAAAGTGAGGCCGACAGGAAGGGGCGCGATTGGCGTGTTTGGTATCTCAGTTGACAGTGAAAGCGATGAAGTGGTTGGTATGATTTGTCTAAATAGTGATGATCCAACCGTGAGCGTATTGGTAGTAAGTGCGCAAGGTTTTGGAAAAAGAACAGCGGTTGAAGAATACCGTATTACCAACCGGGGAGGCAAGGGAGTAAAAACAATTAATGTCACTAATAAAACCGGTTTCCTGATAGGCTTGTTATCGGTAACAGAGAAAGAAGACCTGATGATCACATGCAAGTCCGGAGTTACGATCAGGACCGGCATAGCGACGATTCGCGAGGCAGGCCGGGCTACCCAGGGAGTAAAGCTGATAAGGATTGATGAAGGAGATGTAATAGCGGCAATTACAAAATTGTCAGAGGAAGAAATAGAAGAAATTGTAGACGATGAAATAGGTGCAGAAACAAATGTTCAATCTGAAGGAGATGCAGACACAATACCGCCGGAAAATGACAAGGAAGAGGCGGATTTAACAGGGGATGAAACAACACCGTAAAACAATTCAAAACAATAAACGAAAAACAAATGAAACGACTATTATTATCATTTTTTTTGCTTTCCATTATGTCAGCGTCTTTTTCGCAGGATATGAAAAAGGCGAAGAAATATATGGATAACAAAGAACTGGACAAAGCGAAGACAGAAGTGGAAGGCATACTGTCTAAAAAGCCCGATGACGCTGAAGCGCTTTATATGAAAGCAAAGATCTATGGTGAAATTGCTGCTTCAGATCAATACAAGAACCTGGTAACTGAAGGTAACCCGAGAGACATTGCTTACGACGCTGTGGTTAAAGCCTTAAACGATTCAACCAATGCGAAACTCACTTTGATGGCGGCGCAAGACCAATACAAAGCCTTGTTTGATTTATATTCCGGGTACTATGAGGAGGGCGCAACTGCTTTTAATGCAGCAGCAACTTCCGGTGAGAAAGCGGGCTATGAGCAGGCAATGGATTATTTTATAAAAGCAAACGAAGTTGGCCAATATATCAACCAGCGTAATTTCGCTAAGATCGGAAAAGTGGATACGTCACTGGTTTTAAACATCGGTAAGTCTGCGATCAATGCAAAGAGAGAAGATGATGCCATGAAGTATTTCCAGATGTTGGCTGACGCAAAGATCAAGGGCATGGCTGAAGGTGACAATGCTGGCTACCAGATTCCTTACCAATACCTCGTACTTAATTACAAGAACGCTAATGATGAAACTAACATGACGAAATATGCAACGCTTGGTAAAGAGCTTTTTCCGGATGAAGATTATTTCACGCTAGTGGAAATGGATTATTACCGCGAAAATAAAAACCAGGATAAGCTGTTCGAAAAATATAGTGATCTGGTAAAGCAGAAGCCTGATAGCCTTGCATATCATTTTAATTACGCAAATGATATTTTTGGATATCTCTATAACAGTGACGCCGGAACAGTAATACAAAATAAACCTGCATTGCTCGATAAACTAGGTGAGCAGGTAGAGGCAGCCTACCGCATCGATCCAAATGATGTAAATAACAACTGGCTATATGGTCAGTATTATTACAACCTCGGCATTGAATATCGCGACTCAGCAACCAGGACAAAAGATGCGGCAGCGAAGGCTGGCCTGCAGGCAACATCCAAGGAAAACTTTAATAAGGCCATTCCTTATGGTGACAAGGCAATGGCATCCCTGGAAAGCGATCTTAAGTCTTCAAATAAATCAAGGTATAAATCAATTGCAGACCTGATGCAGAAAGTTTATCAGAGCCTTGATCAGAATGACAAAGTGAAATTGTACCAGGACAAATATGATAGTGCAGATACGAAATTCGCGAACTAAAATTCATACATGAGAAGCGAGCCCCGAAATTTCGGGGCTTTTTTATTACCCAAAATCCGGGTATCAATCATGTTCGAACGCCGGTTGCTGGCGTGAAATGTAGGTGCTTAATCCCTCGCCATCTTTGGCTAACTCAATCATTTTTTCAATAGCAAATTTGCCCGCGGAAGAATAAGATTATTTATATACCCGTCCATCACGGAACCGAACTTTTATAGAGTTTTTTCCGGGCAAACAGGCCGTCACGCCTGAGGACTTTCCACTTTTGCTTGAGTAAGGATGCATAGAAATGGGAGGAAATTATTTCATCTTTTCCAGAAATTAATTAATAAGCTAAAATGCTATCATTTACTTTCTTCACGAAGCATTAGTTTCATTATTTTGATAATATCATAGGATGAATCATCTAACATAGTCACCAAGGTGGTCTCGGGTAAGATATTAAGGAAGATTCGATTCTTAAAAAACTGTTCAACTTTTCATCAACGATTAACCTTCCATAAGATACTCAAAACTTTCACCTCCGCAGTCACCATGCTAACCCTGTGAATAGTTCTTACTAAAGAAGTGAAGCCGTATTTTTCCGCTGTTCTAAATTAGAAGAGACTCTGCTTCTATTTAACATAATATAAATTATAGGACTTAATTTATATTTTGATTTAGGCCCTTATCCAGTTCAGTCCGGCTTTTCAAATCCTGAAATGAACTCAATAACAAGTGCATCAAATGCATTGTGTTGCTCAAATAAAAATGAATGATGCATTGGCAGTACGTAGATCGGCAGGCCAGCAAATTCATTTTCGAATTTTGCCAGGCGTACGCCGTCTTTTTCTGTGGTCAGGATCATTTTTCCTTCGCCATCTATTTTATTGAATCGCTGTATGATTTCTTCCAGGTCGCCGACGGTAAAAATGTGATGGTCTTTAAAGGAAATAATCTCGTAAGAAGCCGAGTATGCCGTCAGGGCGTTTTGCAGTGGTTTTGGATTAGCAATACCGCAAACCAACAAAAAATTGGTGCCGGGCTCCAGTAATCTTGTCTCATTTGTAAATAAATGATAAGGGCTCTCATAGACAATCCTGGTAAAAAAAACCTGTTGATTTTCGAGCGGCCGGATCTCCGAGATTAGGTTGATCTGTTTTTCTTCACTTAACAACTCCGGACACTTTGTAACGATAATAATATCGGCACGCCGGCTGCTGCTTTTCACATCCCTGAGATCACCTGCCGGCAGGATGAAATCCCGGGTATATAGATTGTCATATTCCGTCAGTAAAATATTCAAGCCGGCCCGTACCTGCCGATGCTGAAACGCATCATCCAGGATGATAACCTGTGTCTCCGGCCGGGCATGCAGCAATTGCGGAATTCCCACCAGGCGCTCCTCGGCTACTGATACGCTAATATCAGGAAATTTCCTTGCGAGCTGCATAGGTTCATCTCCAATGTCTATAGGCGTTGTGTGCTGGTCAGCCAATGCAAAACCGCGTGTTTTCCTTTTGTATCCCCGGCTAAGCGTGCCCACGCGGAAATTTTTTTTGAGCAGCCTCACCAGGTACTCTGTCATCGGCGTTTTGCCCGTGCCTCCAAGGGCAAGGTTTCCGACACAGATCACGGGGAAATTAAACGCAGCCGAGCGCAGAATCTTTTTATCGTACAGTCGATTGCGCAGCCAAATGATAAACCCGTAAATAACAGAAATAGGAAATAGTATGTATCTAAAACTCTTCAGCATCCTGTAGTCATCAGTGGCATTGGCCGGTCAAAAGCGGAAGATCCGATGAGGCGTAATGCAAAAATTTAAAGGTATGTCAAACCCATCGATGTCTTCAAAGGGTTCCTCCGGGCCGAAAAAACTGAGCCCAACTTTTATCACATCGGGCCGGCAGCTGGCGAGAAATTTGTCATAGTATCCTTTTCCGTAACCGACCCTGAAGCCACGCCAATCGAAAGCAAGCAGCGGCACCAACACCAGATCTATTGTTTCTGCAGGAATAATATTTCCCTCGGCGGGCTCATCTATTCCGAAATCATTTTGCGTGAATGCCGTATCCTCGTCTATCCCAACAGAAATGAATTGATCGCCGGCTTCCGTGAGCCTGGGCGCTGCTACCGTCACGGATAAATTTCGAAACTGCAGGTAACGCACGATAAGCGATGTATCTATTTCCCCGTGCTTGTCGGAAGAAAGATAGGTATGTACGCAATTGAGAAAAGGCAAATCCAGTTGTTGAAACTGGATGAGGACAAGGTCAGTGTACCGTGCAATTTCGCTTTCACTGAGTTCTCCCCTGAGTTGATTGTATTTTTTTCGAATCTCTTTTTTTAGCATAAAAATTTTTCAAGCTTGTCACGCATCCGGCTTGCTGCTTCTGCTACCGATTGCTTTGAGATCATTGGCAGAGAATGTAAAGAATCAATTTTATCGAAGCCGCTCCAGGCAGTAATCTCGTCTTCATATGACATGAAGTGTTGATTAAATATCCAGCCAACTTTTGGAAAACGGCGGTGGCGAATAGCCTCTGCCGTTAGTAACGAATGATTAATACTCCCCAGTTCGTTTTTACTCACCACGATCACGATGGCATTAAGTGCCCTGATAAGGTCAATTACAAATTCATTGCTGTTTAATGGCACCATGATGCCGCCTGCCCCTTCCACTACAATGCGGTTAGTGGTGGAGGGAAAGCCGCTGACAATATCCTCGAGAATAATCGACACACCGTCTTCCCGCGCAGCAATATGCGGAGATGCTGGCAGCGAAAGTGTAAAACTTTCAGGGTGCAC
>JBBQSI010000147.1:0-7736 GCA_038213975.1 Chitinophagales bacterium | reverse complement strand
AATCCTGGTGGCACCGCGCCTCAATATGTGAATGGTGTTTTACAGCCAATGTTTCAGGCGGAAGAAAAAGTATTCAATCACGGGCATGATGTATGTGTCGATGAAGATAAGAACCTCTATGTGTGCCAGTGGAATGCTAATCACACCCCACCTGTAAAACTGGAGAGAGTATAATGGCTTTGCTTGATATAGGACTATTCTTTGGAAGATTTCATCCCCTCTTCGTACATCTTCCGATTGGTTTTCTATTATTGGCAATCCTCTTTTCACTCCTATCGTGTTTTAGAAAATTCAGAGCTTTGCGCATAGCTGTGCCAATTAGCTTATTGATTGGAAGTGTAAGTGCTGCTTTTGCATCCATTACCGGCTATGTACTGTCTTTCAGCGGCGATTATGATGCAGGAGTGATGGACAATCATATGTGGGCGGGAATATTCACAACCATTCTATCCTTTCTTGCTTACTTCATCTGCATAAAAAGAATACCCGGCTCGTTCCTCAGGCACAAAAAAGCATTGCCTGGCGCCCTCATTATCATATTTATTTTTATCAGCATCACGGGACATTTAGGAGGCACCCTGACGCATGGTGCAGGCTATTTATCTACAGCTGTTTTATTTGATGATCAAAAAGAAAAAGAGAAGATCGCCGATTTAAATGAGGTCTATGTTTTTGACGGTATCGTTCATCCGATATTGATTGAAAAATGCGGTAGCTGCCACAATGCATCAAAAAAGAAAGGCAAGCTTTCAGTAGAGAGTTACCAGGCCCTCGCTGAAGGAGGCAGGAATGGAGTGGTGTTCAAGCCTGGCAGTCCCTTTGAAAGCGAACTCTTGAAACGTGTACTGCTAAATCCGAAGCACAAGAAATACATGCCTGCGGATGGACACACCCCTCTTACGGCAGCAGAAACAGCGATCATAAAATGGTGGATAGAAAAAGGAGCTGCGGTTGATGATGTAAAGTTTTTAGCTGCTAATCCCCCGGAAGAAATAAAAAGATATGCAGCGTCCTGGTTCAATATAGACCTGGATGAAGTTGCCGAAAATAATGAAGCCACAAACATTCAAGCACCGCCTGTTTTAAAAAACGTTTTACAAAGATTCAAGGACACGGGCTTCGTCATAAAATACCTCAATTACAACCCTGACTTATTAGATGTTACACTACCTGGTCAAAACAAGGAAAATGTTTCCGGGAAACTGAAAGCCCTGCTGGTAGTGAAGCATAATATTTTATGGTTGAATGTAGCCGGCACGCATCTTTCTGATGACGATATTGACATCATCAATCAATTTAAAAATCTAGAAAGGCTACGGCTGGATAACAACCCAATAACTGACAAAGGAATTGCAAAATTGCGAGGTTTAACTGGCCTGCAAGCTTTGAACATTTACGGAACCAGTGTCACTAAGAATTGCTTACCCAGTTTACGAAAGATACCTGGCCTGCGAACAGCTTATGTATGGAAAACGCAGATAATGAAAAAAGATATTTTGCCTCTGGATCCTACGCTGAAAATTATTGGGGCTAATTGAAGTTACATTGATGTTGTTGCGCATGGCGGTAACAAGGTGTTAGTACTACTTTGTTAATGTTCCTATCTAACAGGGATGCACATCCCTGCACCGAATGTTATGAAGAAAATCGTGAAAGTTGCAGGCGGAAAAGTGACGCCAAACGATTTTTACAAATAGGCACAGACCACCCACCCTTCCGCACGAATAAACTATTCTTGTCTACTGGTAGTTGAGTATAGTTTTCGGAAAACTTAAAAACCGTTCGTAAGGATTTTAAAATCCGTTCTTGAAAGAAATCTCAGCAAAGAACTCAGTTCGTTTACTTAAGAAAAACAAGCTGATACTCCTTACCGGCCTTTGCTTCAAAAGCCACTACCCCATCCGCGCCTTGTTGCATTTTGATGGTCTCGTTTCCTGAAGTGATCTTACTTATTTTCCGCGAGACTTTTATTCTGCATAAGCCACTATTAGTTGCTTTCAACTTAACGTCTGAAAGCGATGCGTTTTTCCAACTCATATCCACTTCATAGCCTCCTATTGCACGAAGGCCATTCACGAAACCGGCTTTCCATTTTGACGGCAAAGCAGGAAGTAAATTAAGGAAACCTTCCTGGCTTTGAAGCAGCATCTCATTGATGCCTGCCGCAGTGCCAAATACGTTATCTATCTGGTAGGTTCCATGAGCAATGCCAAACATGTTTGGGAACATAAACAGTGACTGCAGGTATTTATGATGTTTGTAGGCCTCTTCACCTAAACCGAGCCTTGCATAACACAAAGTAATCCATGCGCGTGCCCAGCCTGTGCCACCTTTACTATTTGAATAAGAATCGAAGACCGGAATACGCCCTTTTGTAGTATCTGTATTGCCTCTTAAGCGAGTTTCCAATGTTTTTAAAGCGGCATTGGCCAACTCCGGTGTTTTGCTCAGGGTTATATAATTATCCGGGTACAAACTATACACATGAGAAATATGGCGATGCCCGATTTCAGTTTCTTTATAGTCCTCTATCCACTCCTGGATGCGGCCCGAAGGACTGATCTGGATGGGTACAAGGTTCTGACGTGCTTTCAGCACTTTGGCCTGTAATTCTTTGTCGAAGCCGGGTTGTTCCTTTTGCAGTACACTTAATGCTTCGAGGTAGTTATCAAACAAATCAATAATGATCTCAATGTCCATGGTGGCCGAATAGGTGAAATGGGTTTGTATGCCTTTGTTATTCAGATAAGCATTTTCAGGAGAATGCGAGGGGTTGGTTCCCAGCTTTCCGGCATGCGGCAATCCCTTAGGCATTTCTATCAAAAAGTCCAGCATAAATTCCGCTGACCCCCGCAATTGAGGATACGCCTTGTTCCGAAGGAACTTTCTATCACCGCTATACAAATAATGTTCGTAAGAATGTCGTGTAAGCCATGCTCCGCCCATAGGCCACATACCTTCAATGCCGTTTGCCGGAGCTGTATAACCAAATACATCAGTGGCATGATGGGCAACCCAACCATCTGCATTGTAATGGATTTTGGCAGTTCGTTTACCATGGGAGGCAAGGGTATCAATTAATGTAATTAACGGCCGGTGGCACTCTGCCAGATTAGCTTGTTCCACAAACCAATAGTTCATCTGAAGATTGATGTTGGCGTGATAATCCGATTCCCAGGCAGGTTTCATATGCTGGTTCCAAAGGCCTTGCAAATTAGCCGGCAGGTCGCCAGGGCGGGAGGAGGAGATCATCAGGTAACGGCTGTATTGATACTGCAGCGCAGACAAATAATCATCTCCGCTTTCGTCTGCCTTGGCCATCTCTATCCTTTTATCCGTAGGAATTGCAAGAGCCTTTTGGGCGGAAATGTTATTTAGGTTGAGTTTTACCCTGCCGTAAAGCTTTTGATAATCCTGCACGTGCCTTCTTTTTAGAACTTCGTATGGCTGTTTAGAAGAGGCAGCGATAGCGGCTGCACAAAATTTTTCCGGTTCTTTTCCACCATAGCTGGTGGCTTGCGAAATATATAGAATCACCTCATCAGCATTGCTGATAACAAGTTTATTGCCTTCGACGCTCGTTTTGCCTCCTTTACTAACCGGAAGAACCTGTGTAGCGAAAGTCATTCCCCGGTTAATTCCTTTATCATCCGGCACGTTTAATTGGCCTTTTAAAATAACGCTTTTGTCTTGAACCACTGAAACTGCTTCTCTTTCGCGATGTAGTGAAATAGCTAGGGAAATACTTCCTTTTTGTGAAGCGGTAAAGCGCATCACGATAATATTATCCGGATGAGAAGCGAAGGTTTCGCGTGTAAAGCGCACGCCACCTTGTACATATCTTACAGTTGCTATCGACTGGTCTACATTTAAGTCGCGATAATAATCAGTAAAAGACTTATTAACTGAACCTGGAAATGCTATCCACAGGTCTCCCATAGATTGGTAGGGTGCCACTCGCCTGGGAATACCCAGCAGTTTTTGTGGACCTATCAGTCTTAATGAATCTTCTTTTTCTTCAAATATCAACCGGCGAATCAAAGGCAAGGCTTCCGCTGCTTCAGAATTGGTTACATCGCGGCTGAAGCCGGCCCAAAGGGTTTCCTCATTAAGCTGAAGGCGTTCGTTTTTAACCCCCCCGTAAATCATTGCGCCCATTCTGCCATTTCCTATAGGCAACGCTTCTACCCAACCCTTTCCTGAATGATCGTCATGCGGACTCGTGGCTTCTTTCCGCGAAGGGCTATTGATAGTTTTACTATTACCATAAGGCAGCGTGTCAGGTAGGGTGGCCGGTTGCTTGTACCAAAGCACCATGGGAGCCTGAACGTTTTGAGCATATCCGGGAATAAAAGCGGTCAGGATAGTAAAAGCTAAAATCAATATTTTATAAAACATATAATTGTCTATTAAATTACTGGCTGTATTTGTGCGTAGTTACATTAAATTTAAATTCTATCGTGTAGCTGCAAGTAAACGGTTCGGGGCTTTGACTGGGCGAGGCTTTTGACACTAACTTGCTTGCGAATTGCTGACGTATAAATATAGCCGAAACGCAGCACTTTCTTCGCTCTTGCCAAACCCTTATTATCTGCCGTTTCTTATTCTTTCCGCGTTTAAAAATAACTCATACGATGTGTTGTTCACAAGTTATAGTATCCAGTTTTACTTTCATCATCCCAACATTGCCGAAGCCATCGTGCCTCTTTCTTGCAGGGTGCGCTTTACTGAAAGCATTATCATGCCTTTCAATTCCGGCGTTTTATGCCAATCTACTTTCAGGTTTTTCTTTATAGTGACTGTGATTTCTTTTACCAGGTCTTTCATTACTTCAAAATCGAAAATTGCCGTTTTATGGTGCGCAATAATTTCATAGAATGCTTCCTCTTCATCACTCAAGCCAAGCTGGGTTCTTCGTTTGTCTTCATCCTGCATGTCTTTAGCTACTTCACGCATCTTTTGCGGGAGATTCAGACTGTCGAAGAAATGATTATGAGAAACGCTGATGATCTTATCTGCTTCGTCTTTTAGTTTCTTGCTTTTTATATATTCCTGTATGACCTCACTTTTATTTCATCTTCCACAATCTGCCTTATCAATTCCAGTTTCATTTCATTGCCACTCTTGTTCTCTTTGGCGGTCGGCAGGAAATCATCGTTAACGATGGAAATATCAAACTTTTCAATTCCAGCCATTCAAACACATCAATCACTTCTTCACTTCCTATGCTGCGATGAATAAGATCTCTGATTTGCTGTTCCTTTTTGTGAGGGGGTGTAGGTGAAAATTTGATCTTTCGCAGTAGAAGTTTCCGGGTAGGCGACTCTAATCAGAATGCCCCGGATAAAAAAACATGAAGGTTAGTATATGACAGTGTACCTGGCTACCCGCAACATTGAAAGAAGTGGACCATGCCACTGCAAAACTGGAGCATTAGTAGATCGCAGCTGAGCATTATTTTTGGTGAACACAGGATGAAGCTCACGATATGACTTGCCGCAGAAGAGGCGGTGGCTTGCTCTTCAAAATCGAGCCGCCACCGCCTCTTCGGCTACTTAACATCTATCTTTGACACAGTTATTTTACATACCCTAAAAAAACTGAAAACGAGATGAGTGATTTGATCAACTTAATTTTTGACGATTTGTTGCACCGCTTTTTCAGAACCTGAAGATACTTTTACAATGTAAACTCCTGATTGCACATCATTCATATTGATCGATACAGTGGCACTTGCATCACTCTTTATTATTCTCTTAGCAAGCATTCCATTGACTTTATATAATTCATACACAATCACTTTATTCTGCCAGTTCGCCGGAATTGAAACGTTTAATTCAGATACTACAGGGTTTGGGTAGGTTTGCAGTTTAACCTGACCGGAAGATTCATTAAGTCTTATCATTACCACAGACGAGTACTGAGCCTTTCCATTGGCGTCGACCATTTTCAACCTGTAAAAAATCATTTCACGGTTCGCTGATCCAACTTCATCCAAATAACTATAGGCTTGCTGTGAACTTTTATTGTCTTCGTTCGGCAGTACCACAGTACATTTTTTAAAGTTCTTAGAATCGAAACTTCTTTCTACAATAAAATGACTAAAGTTCTGTTGATCTGTTGTGATCCAATCCAGGTTGATTTTTTTGTTGTTAAGTTTTGCTGTAAAATTATTAAGCACAACCGGCAGTAAAATCAATGGCATATCCAGACTGAATGATCGGAACCATATCGAATTCAATCGTACACCTGCATTGCTCACTGTTGCTCCTGATATTCCACCCATTCTAAAAGTAATAGCTTCTTTATTAGTATATGTGTAGGTAGCCATAGCTGCGGTAGCTGCGGTATCAATATTCAAAAAGTTCCCTGTAGGGCCTGTAATAATCTTATCTGTCTCACCATCCCAGGCATGGTCGCATTGCGAATGAAGCTTTCCAGTTCCCGAACAATTCCCGCAGTCAGAAGAACCATTTTTTCCTGTTCCACCACAATTTGAACATACTTCCAAAGGACTATCTGTTCCGCATTCTCCGCATTGCGTGTTTTCAAAAGCAGTTTCTAATAAATTAGTGAGGTTGGAATACTTTACAGATTTTACTTTATAAAATTCTACATACTCCTTAATTGAAACTCCATCACCATCAACATCCAGTGATGTGGCATTAAACTCCTTTATCTTTTTCTTTTTATTCTTTCCGGCTTCAAAAAATGTCAGTTCAAACTCAACCCACCAGGAGTGGTTCGCTGGAACATTTCCTGCAATACCGAGTTCAGGTTGCAGCGCTTTGTCCCAACCAAATGATGTAACGTCGATATTTCGTACAATCACATTGGAAGCCGAACGTTTTTTGATTTTTAAAACCGCATCCAGGTCCGTTGCTACATTCTTAAAGCGATACTCTGCATCGTCCTTCCCTGCAACTCCGGAAACAAGCACCGGATTTGCAAATATGAGTTCAGGAATAACATCACTATTTTTCCCGGGTTGGGCAGATACTACAAAACCTGAAATTTGGACGATGGTAAGAAAAAAAAATTTAAATAAAAACCGGTTATTGAGTATAGGTGTATGCATGCTTACTGATTTAGACTGATGAACAGCCAAACTAGATGCCTATTGTTAAGGTGTTGTATTTCAACATGCTATTCAAGCCAAATATGAGACTCGATTCCAAAAAATAGACTCTATTCCCAATAAAACACCTTTCCGAATGTGGTTAATTTTTTAAGCCTTATTTTAATGCGATATTCAAGTTCAGAGCAGGGATTTTCACCGATACGATGAAGACCTCCTCTAATTGTCCCAGCATTCTGTTAGATTTTCTAGCTGCCGTTATTGTATTCGTTTGCATTAACCGGGTTGGCAAATGCAGCTTTGACTGCCCGAAATCTTACCGGTAACAGTGTAATCGTAAAGGCACCTGTAATGCAAAATGGCAGTCGCTATGACTGCCATTTTTCTCTCCGCTACAACTTCATCACAAACTTCAGTTGGAATCACGGGAATCAAAATCATCCTTGTCCCTTGTATCTTTCTTTCTATCTATATCCACTTCTGTCTCTCGAACGGTATCTCGGATGGTTTCATTGCGCTCGTTCACTTCCTTACCCACCCTGATTTCTTCAACCACACGTGCTTCTTTGTTCACAACAGGAACCTCAGACCGTTCGGTTAACTCTATATCTCTTTCCTGGAATGCATTATTATCAGAATCGGTTAATGGTCTGTTCAC
>JBBQSI010000146.1:0-7754 GCA_038213975.1 Chitinophagales bacterium | reverse complement strand
CTGAGTATAAAATCCTCCATGTTTTATTCCGTCATTGCCCGTGCCAGGGTATCTTCCAATAATAGTTCCATTTCGCCATGCACCTACTTCTGTTAGTCTTGGATATTTTTTTATTTCAATGCGCCAGCCCTGGTCATCAACGAGGTGCCAATGAAACATATTCATTTTATAGGTAGCCATCAGGTTGATGTACTCTTTGACCAACTCAGGACCAAAAAAATGCCGGCTTACATCCAAGTGCATCCCCCTCCATTTAAAACGTGGATAATCTTTTATCTCCATACAGGGAACAGTTAATGCAGCATTTGTTCGTATGGCAGGTAAGGTTTGAAATAAGGATTGCATTCCATAAATAATTCCTGTTTTTTTATTGGCAGAAATTTTAACCGTTGCAGGGGTAATTGACAAAAGGTATCCTTCATCGCCCAGTTCTGTATCGGTTATCAACTTCAATTCAACTGATTTATTTTTTACAGTATTGTTTAGCAATTCAATGCCGCTTATATTTTTAATAACAGATTTGAAAAACACTGCCGATTCCTGCAACGCCTTATCGGCTTTATTAAATTTTAATGCGGTATTATTATCAATGATAAAACTTCCCGATCCATATTGCAGGCTTACCGGCTGTGGAATAATAACTGCTTTTTGGGCTAACAATACTGCAGGAATATTTAGCAGCAGAAATAATGCAATCTTCTTAATCTTTATTTTTCTTTTTTTAAAAAAATTAAAATTTATTTTTTCCAATCAATCACCGAAAATACTATTTGTGCATACCCGTCCCGTTCGTATAAGATACCAATTTTATTCTCTGAAATTTTCACCAGGTCTGAATAAGCCGTATGATCTTTTTTATCATCAACCCCGGCTTTATCAATTACAAAATTTTTCTTCCAGGTCTTTCCATCATCATAACTTATACGCAGCGTTAAATTATCCCTTCGCTTTATATCCGCAGCATTGCAAAAAGCAACAATGGCTTTGCCTTTCTTTTTCCCAATAGTTAAAATGCTGCCCTGGTTTACGGGGTCAATCAATACATTATCAAAATACGTAGTATCCCATGTTTCGCCACCGTTACTACTAACAGAAACCAATCTTGCCCGTACACTACCGTTTTGGTTACGGCTGTTCATCATCAATTTATCATGACTAATTTGTGTGGCCATAGATTCATTGCTGCCGGGAAAGTTCACAGTTTCACTTATCTTAAATGTTTTTCCATGATCATCTGTATAAAAGCCATGTGCAAAATAATCTTGTGCGTTGGATTTGGGATCACCAGCAGAATGATTAGCAGCAACAAATATCCTTCCCCTGTATTTTCCACTTTCAAACTGCAAGGCATGGCCGGGTGTATTGGCATAGCTGCGCCAATCTTCTTTAAAATTGTAAGCAGGGTTTACCCGTGGCTGATCGGGCCTGTGCGTTTGCAAAGTAATATTGACTGCATCGCTCCATGTATTTCCGCCATCCGTAGATGTTTTATACCAAACTTCCCTCAAACCTTTTCCTTTCCGCACTTCTCCCTCGTGGTTATTTCCTGTGTTGTAAAATAAGAATATCCTTCCCTGGGGATAGTTGGGGTCAGTTAAATCAACTACCGGTGCTGGGTTGCCCGCTTGCAAAGAATCAGCATCCACAACAGTTTGTAAATTTCCCCATGTATTTCCTTTGTCTGTACTAATTTTTAAAACAATATTGATGTCGCCAAAATCCCCGCTGTCATTTACACGGCCTTCGCAGAAAGCTAATAAGTTACCATTGGGCAAATTGATGATGGCCGGTATCCGGTATGATTTATGGCCATCAGTACCTGAAATAAAAACAGGGACTTTATTTTGTGCCTGCAGGAATTGCAATTGCATCAATGCCATCGCTGCAAATAATATTTTCTTCACTCCACTTTTATTTTAAATGTTGATGCCGGCAATCCTTGTGAATTAACGAAGTTGCCATTGCTGTACGATTTCCAGCCATAATAAATATAATCTGGTTTTGTCTTTGCATATATGACTATGCCGCTATCATCAAAGGTTGCTTCGACTTCATTCTTCCCATCAATTGAAAACCCCCTGAACGATTCACCATCTTCTGTTTTTAGCCCCTTTGCAATATATTGAAATGAAATCATGACTTTCCCCTGCCCGGCTGAGTCGTTCAGGCTGGCTTTTTCGTATCTGGTCTGCAAGGGTAATGGGCCGGAAGGAACAATTTTTTTCTTATAAGTTTTATTCAAAGCCCATCTTGCCAATCTTTCTCCTACATCCTTTTTATTGGTGGGATGCACATCATCCCTTGCTCCAATATCACTGCAAACTGCCATACCACTGTATGGAATTAACGCCATCATCTTTCTTTGTTCATTTCTGAACTGTGGCCATAATTGTCCTTTGTATTTTGCTGTATCAATAGATGAAAGTTGTACAAAATAAACTGGCAATGCCGGTCGCTTCCATTGCTGTCTGAAATCATCTACCATTAATTTGGACAATGCCGCATATTCATTTACTCTTTCTGGTTCCTGTGCATTGCTTTCGCCCTGGTAGTTTAAAATGCCTTTTATAGCAAATGGAAATAATGGTTTTACTCCTGCATCATAAGCTACGCCGGGCTTGTAGGCATGATATTTTCCATTTTCATCTGAAGGAACATTTTTTAAACTTCCCACATTTTGATTGCCTCTTTCCCTTATCCATACGGGCAACGCATCATTCAATAACCAATCGCCATGTACTTTTGCGGCAAATTGTTTGCTTTGTTTTAATTTTTCAGTATTGATAAATGTTTCTAATGGTGCGCCACCTATTGAAATATTTATTATCCCCACTGGAATATCTTCATTCAATAAAATTTCTTTTCCGAAATAATACCCTACTGCACTCATTTGCTTAAAAGAATTGCTATCGCTTTGCTCCCAATGGCCCTGATAAAATTTATCCGGGTTCAGTAATTGCACAACAGAATCAGTATAGGTAGCATTAAAAATATTTTTACCTGCCCAGGTGGGATTATAAAAACGAAGCAGTGGCAGGTTGCTTTGTTGGATTTCAAGGTTACTTTAAAGGATGCGTTAAAATTTACGAGATGGAAGGGCAGTGCATGAAGACCTTGTGACAAACGAGGGTATGCGGAGATACATTTTGATAAAGCTGAAAACGTACACAGGTATTTCTTAGTGTTCTATGATGCCATTCTTCATAAAGGAATTGTATCTACTACTGATATTATCAACGGGATAAATCTCGTTGATTTAGTAGAAGGAATGGGCTCAATAGATTGGAAGAAGGTGTTTCAAATAAATGAAAGTAAGCCTTGGAGTATTGAAGACAAGACATACTGGGAAAAAGAAGAAAAGATCGAAAGTATTATATCTAACAAAAAAACTTCATCTTTCGATGAAGTTTAGTGACCGCGTTAGGATTCAAACCTAAAACCTTCTGATCCGTAGTCAGATGCTCTATTCAATTGAGCTACGCAGCCATTAGGCGGCAAAAATAATAAAAATCTGTCAAGGAAATCTTTTATAAACTTGCGTCAAAATCACACATGAAGATAGCCCTGTGGTCAGTTGGAAAAGCCAACGAACGCTATGTTGACGAGGGAATCCTGATTTTTACAAAGCGGATTTCTCACTACTATCCTGTCGAGTGGAGGCTTTTTCCCGGCGCCAAAAACATGGTCACTGCTGAAGGAAAGAAATGGGAAGCAGAAAAGCTGATCGCAGAGACTTTATCCGGCGATGTAGTAATTGCGCTGGATGAAAATGGTAAACAAATGACTTCAGTACGTTTGGCAGATTTCGTGGCGGATCAGGCCAACAAGAGTGTGAAGCGACTGGTTTTTATTATCGGTGGCGCGTATGGCCTGGATAAATCACTATTGAGCAAAGCCGGCCTCGCCTGGAGCTTGTCAAAACTTGTTTTCCCGCACCAGTTGGTCAGGCTGATCCTGGTGGAGCAAATCTACCGGGCGTGTACCATCATCCGCAACGAAAAATACCACCATTCATAGTTTGTATGTATGTTTGATTGAACTATCCTTCCCGAATGTCTATCACAATTATTCTTATTGCCGTCACGGTTATTGTCTCGCTTATCGCTTTTCAAAAACGCAGTTTGATGGACGAACTGGTCTTTTACGCGCCGGCTGTTTCTGAAAAAAACCAGTATTACCGGTTCATCACCTGTGGCTTTATTCACGCTGATTACATGCACCTTATTTTCAACATGTACGCCTTTTATATGTTTGGCGAAACGGTGGAAATGATCTTCTCAGGTGTATTCGGCCAAGCCGGAAAAACGATCTATCTCGTGATGTATCTTACGGCACTCATCGCCTGCCTCCTCCCCTATTATTTTAAGGATGTGCACAATACAGCCTCTGCCAGTCTCGGTGCGTCGGGAGCTGTATCTGCTGTTGTGTTTGCCTATATTCTTTTTGATCCGCTCCGCGGAATAGGGATCATCTTTATTCCTAACGTTTACATCTCAGGATTTATCATGGGCATTCTATACCTGGTGGTTTCCTATTTCCTGGATAAAAGAGGAGGTTCAAGAATTAATCACTCGGCCCACATCTGGGGCGCACTTTATGGAATGGTTTTCTTCCTCCTCCTCACGGAACTTTTTTCAAGTTATCCCCTGATGACAAATTTTGTAAATGCCATTAAGAACCTTGATCCGGGAGATATCATTACACATTCCTGAGTGAGAGCTTCATAATGTTGCCGGACGAAGCGGTGATCTTAAAACGATCGTCGAGCCGGTGGCCAACTACCCAGACAATTTTCTTATTTGACTCGAGTACCCAAACCTGCTGCTTTTGTGAAAGCGAAAGTTTCTGATCGATAAAAAATTTTGATAACTTTTTCTTACCGCGTTTTTCACTGTTGGGTTTCTTTATTCCCAGCGGAAAAAAATAATCGCCCTGTCCCCATCTACGCAACAGCAATGGGAAACTTAGCTGGACGGCGTCAACGTATTCGATCATTGGATCTGCAAGGTGCCTTACATTTTTTGCCATAACATTTTCCAGCAATAATGTGCCACCTTCAAAAGCAGTCCTGGATGGTGAATCCGTAATCAAAATGTGGTTTGCCTCACTGGCAAGGATAGGTGCAATAATTAACCACTTCCTGTTCCTGAAAATACTATGAGATAAAGAGTAAACAGCTTTCCCGGTGTCTGCCTGCAGCAGGGCTGCGACATCCGGAAGCTGTGCACTTGTGAATCCATGATCTTTCACTATTTCAAATAATACCGTTTCGAATGAAGGTGTCTTTGAAAGCTTTAATACAGGAATATGTAGTTCATTTCCTTTTTTTTCGATGAGACCATTAATAGTTTTCTTTAAGGCTGCACTGTATAAAACGACGGCGGAGTTAATCCTGTCAATGGTCCCCAAAATATTTTTCTCTGCTTCCGGAAATTTATTTTTTACAAAAGGCATGATTTCATTTCTTATAAAATTCCTGGTGTATTTACTTTCCGCGTTTGAGGCATCTTCTGCAAACGCTATTTCTTTTTCCTTTGCGTAGGATCCTATTTCACTTTTTCGTGCAAAAAGCAAAGGTCTCCTGATCTTCTCAATTTTCATGGGAATTCCCTGCAACCCGCGCATGCCGGTTCCCTTGAACAGATTCATTAAAACTGTCTCGACATTATCATCTGCATGGTGAGCAGTTATAAGAAAGGTATTGTGATAAACAGATGAACTTGTTCCACTTAATGCCGGAAGCTTCAGCAGTTTCCTAAACCAGGCGTACCGCAACTCGCGGGCTGCCAATTGGATAGAAACTTTATGATGTAAAGCATAACCACTTGTGTCAAATTTTTTAGAAAAAAAATCAACTCCATAATTGGCTGCCCGCTCCCTGACCATTGTTTCGTCGGCATCACTTTCCTCCCCTCTCAACTGGAAATTGCAATGCGCGATTGAAAATCGATAATTGCATTGATGACAAAGGGCTGCCAAAACCATAGAATCTACGCCCCCACTCACGGCTAAAAGCAAATGATCATTTGAAGTGAACAATTGGTGTTTCTCAACGAAAGTTTTGAAAGCTTGTGGTAAAATCATTGTGCTAATCGTCTAGTTCTTCCAACGCCATCCGAAGTTCATTGAGTGAATGCGTGTCGCCAGCTAACTGCGCCTGTTGCATCCCGCGATCATAAGTTTGGATAGCCGCAGCTTCATCACCTTTTCGTTCTAATAGCTTTGCTAAATGATAGTACGAGCCCACATAACCTGGTTCACGCTCCAATATTATTTTGAATAGCTTTTCCGCCACGTCCTCTTCGCCACGTTTGATGTATTCCAGTGCTAATGCATGTTGCAGAAAACTATCGGTGGGATTCGCTTTCAACATCTCCTCCAGTTTCGCTACCCTGTTCATCAATTTCTTTTTTCCTTTTTTATTACTTAGTATCTTCGCCCCTCCTTAAAAATACCCGGTATGAAGATACTTGTTTGCATTAGTAAAACTCCCGACACCACAGCAAAAATATCCTTCACCGATAACAATCAAAAATTTGCTGAAGCCGGTGTCCAGTTTATCATCAACCCCTATGATGAATGGTATGCGTTGGTGCGTGCCATCGAGTTGAAAGAGGCAGATGCAGCAACACAAATTCACCTGGTTCATGTGGGCCCGGCAGATGCGGATCCTATTATACGAAAGGCACTCGCGATCGGTGGCGACGAAGCTATCCGGGTAAATACGGATGCGAAGGATCCCTTCGTGATAGCAAGCCAAATAGCCGAAGTTGCAAAGGAAAATACCTACGATCTTATTTTTACCGGTAAGGAAACGATCGACTACAACGGCTCTTCAATTGGAGGCATGGTCGCGGCATTGTTAGATATTCCCTATCTCTCACTCGCCACGAAATTTGAATTGGGTGGGACTACGGCTACGGTTGACCGTGAGATTGAAGGTGGTGAGGAAATTGACGAGGTAAACCTGCCAGCAGTGATCAGTTGTCAAAAAGGAATGGCTGAACAACGCATTCCAAATATGCGGGGCATCATGAGTGCCCGCACAAAGCCACTCAAGGTGGTGGAACCCATCTCAGCAGAAGCTTACACGGAAATAGTTTCTTTCGAATTGCCTCCTGCAAAAGAGGGTGTAAAAATGATTCCTGCAGACCAGGCGGCCGACCTTGTGAAATTATTGCACGAAGAAGCAGGTGTTATTTGAATACAAGAATGTTGCCCACGCGCAAAATAAAAACAGGTATATGAGTGTATTAGTTTTTTTAGATCATGCAGAAGGCCAGGTGAAAAAAAATTCCCTGGAAGCGGCTTGCTACGGGTCAAAGATCGCTGAGTTGATGGGTACAGACGCAAGTGGAGTTTTACTCGGTCAATTTGATGGTAATGCAGCAGATCTCGGAAAATATGGCTTGAAGAAAATTTACGAAGTTAAAGATGAGCACCTCAGCTCTTTTGACGCACAAGTTTATTCAAATGCTCTGGGGCAAGTTGCCAATAAAGTTGACGCGAAGGTGATCGTGTTTACAAATAATTTTAACGGCAAAGCTATTGCGCCAGGATTGTCTGTGACATTAAAAGCAGGCATGGTTTCCGGAGCCGTAGCCTTACCCGTTTTAGATAATGGTTTTGTCGTGAAAAAAAGTGTGTTTAGCGGTAAAGCCTTTGCCAACATTGCTATAAAAACTGATAGCAAAATAGTTTCCCTAAATGCCAACGCTTATAAGATAGAGACTGGAGAAGGCACTGCGGCAATT
>JBBQSI010000145.1:0-7755 GCA_038213975.1 Chitinophagales bacterium | reverse complement strand
AGATATTGGCGCCAACTGATTCGGCAATTTTCGATCAAAACAAGTTTGCAGGCGCTACCCTGCTCTATCAATTAACTGCGCTTAATAATAAAGCGGTGCCAACGGCGGGCATTCAGTTTACTGCAAGCGCTACGTTCACGCAGAACCTCGTGGCCAACACTAATTTCATGAAGTACATCGCGAATCTGCAATCCTACATTCCATTGTTTTCACCATTTTCACTGGCAATTTCCCTCGGAGCTGCCACCGTTACGGGAGACCCTTTATTTTATCAGTATCCCGAAATCGGCGGTGGGATGAATCTCCGGGGCTTCCAGCGCCAGCGGTTTTATGGTAAAACCTCTTTTTATAACAGCAATGAACTACGCTTCCTGCCGAAAATAAAAAGCTATATCATGAATGGTCACCTGGGACTCGTAGCCTTCCTGGACAATGGGCGGGTTTGGATGCCTGATGAAAATTCCACTACCTGGCATGTTGGCTATGGCGGGGGAATCTTAATCGCCCCTTTTGATAAGATACTTGCTGACATCACTTATGGAATTTCAAATGAAGACAAGGTGCTGCAATTTCGTTTTAATATTGCGCTATAAAGTTCCCTGCAGCGCTTCGGGTTCGCCGAGGCCAATTTTTATGGAATGCTCTATGGCATCTTTGCTGTGAAAGAAATAGCAACAGTGCACACCGGCTGCCTCGATTTTCTTTACAGTTTCCTGCGTCCGTTCGTAATTCCCGGGATTTATCCGCCTGATGTACACTGAATATATATTGCCTGGAAAGTGCGTGGCCACTGAATGATAGATATTAGGATCTTCCTGTGTGTCATCGCCGAAGAGTACAAAATGCATTTTCGGGTATGTTTCGATGATCCTGACAATTCTTGTAAACTTACCGGCATGCTTGTTCTGACCGGTTTTCAATACTTCGGAAAAAGTTTTCAACTGGTTCAGCAGGTAAACACCTCTTGGCAATTCGTAGCGCCTGGAAAATTCTGTCACCAGGTCGTAAAGATTCCATTCACTGCTGGAAACATAGAAAAAGGAATTTTTTTCATTTTCATTTTTAATCGCAGTTGCCATTAGCTGGTAATGTTTTACCACCCCATCAAAAGGCCGCCGGGTTCTCGCATTTTTTGTAAAAAGTACGTAGAGCCGCTTCCGCAAATTGGAAGAGTGCGAAATGAGAAATGTATCATCGATGTCGGAAATGAAAATATACCGGGATGGAAATGGGATATGTAGATTCCCTTCCCCTATAATCTCCGGTGAAATATTCCTTTTTGGATGTAGCAAAACTTTAACGGTATACCACCCCGGCTGCTGTTCGCGGTTTGGCACCCATTCGAATCGAAAATATCCATTGTCCTGGGATTCGGTTTTCAGTGTTTCACCCTGCCACTCCATGCTGAGCTCTGCTCCTTTTAACGGCCTCACCATGAACATGCGGAGCATGGAAAATAAGTTCACAACCCAGTTTTGCCGGTAAGTTTTCCTGGCCATTGGGCTCAAGCCCAGGACATGCCCGAAAACGGTAAGTGTTTGCGAATCTCCGTATCCATCGTACACTTTCACCACCGGCCTGTTATTTAGCCGGAAAAGCCGGTAGAGTTTTTCCCTGATCTTTTTCACTGTTTTTACTTTCGCTGCGCCCCGGTATGTAACTTGCATACCAAGGAATCTAAAAAGATGGAGCAACCCTTAAAGATATTATTTATCCTAAACCCGGTATCGGGTGGCAAGAAAAAAATAGAGTGGGAGCCCATCATCCGCAAACACTTCGAAGGCCTGCCACATGTGATCGAATTTTTCATTCTCACGGGAAAGGGTGACGGAAGCTCTATTAAATACTGGCTGGAAAAATTTAAACCGGACCGTGCTGTAGCCGTGGGCGGAGACGGCACCATTTCCATGTTAGCCAGCCTGTTACTCGGATCTGAAGTTGTGATGGGCATCTTACCTGCGGGCTCGGCAAATGGTATGGCAAAAGAACTTGAAATTCCCGAGGATGAAGATGAAGCCCTGGAAATTATATCTGATGGCGAAGTTTGTTTTTGCGATCTGATAAAGATCAATGATAAGAACATTTGTTTTCATTTGAGTGACCTCGGCCTGAATGCAAGGCTCATAAAGTATTTCGAAGAAAGTTCCCTGCGGGGAATGTGGGGATACGCAAGGATGGTATTCAAAGTGTTGTGGAATCGAAGTTTGCTTGAAGCTCATATCAAAGGTGATGATCTGGATATGCGTACAAAAGCCTACATGATAGTGATAGCCAATGCGAGTAAATATGGCACGGGTGCTGTGATCAACCCGGAGGGACGCGTCGACGACGGACGCTTTGAAATTGTCGTTCTGAGAAAATTATCGCTCGGACAACTCTTCAGGATGTTTCTAAACTATAAAAACTTCAATCCAAAATCAGCAGAAATATTCCGTACCACCCAGGCGACAATTTCTGTAAAGCGCGCAACGCATTTCCAAGTAGATGGAGAATATCAGGGCAAAGTGAAAGAAGTGACCGCCAACATCATTCCCCGGAAACTTAATATCGTTTTGAAGAAAGCGGCTGTGCTCGAGGAAGCCTAATTTCATTTGGCATCATACGCATTTCCATAATACATCGGCAAACCATTTTTTTGAATCAAAAAAATGCCCGATGGGGATGAAGCCAGCATGCACCGCGATTTCATCTGTTTCTGCAACGGCGTATTTTTGCGAGATTTCCATATAAATCGGTTCGTCTTTCCCAAATCTTATTTCCTCTCCGCAAACAGTTGCAGTTTGCTGTTCAGTAGAAATCAGAAAGCTTTTAGACGCCCCGGTGGATGGATCGTACATGGGATAATGCTGAAACTTTGATACGTCGAAATTGCCTTCCAGTTCTTCGTTGATCCGGTCGAGCAGGTTCAGATTGAATTTTTTCGTGTAGCCGTCCCTGTCATTATATGCTGCACTAATAATGTGTGGATTTTTTTTAAGATCAAATCCTATCAATACAAGATCGCCAGGGTTGAGACAACTTCGGAGTTCGCTACAGAATTTCCCAACGTCCGAAGCGGCAATATTGCCAATGTTAGCGCCCAGGAAAAGGACGAGTTTGAAATTTTCAGAAATGTCTTTTACTTTTTTAAGCATCGATAGGTAGTCACCATTTAATCCCTGCATTGACAAACCAGGTATCTTTTCAGAGAAACTTTTTTCGAGCATTTCTATGATGTTGCTGGAAATATCCACGGGCAGATATTTATCAACGGAAGCCCGTGCCTGCATGGCCTTCAGAAAGTGAATTGATTTTGTAGCATCGCCGGCGCCGAGTTCAACTACGTCCAAACTTTCATGCTCCTTTTTGACGATCTCTACAATGCCTTCCGATTGCTCCCGGAGAATTTCCATCTCGCAATTGGTGAGATAGTAATCCTCTGAGTCCATGATCTTCTGAAAGAGCTCGTCACCTTTTTTGTTATAGAAATATTTTGAATGCAAATATTTAGGTGAAGACTTCAAACCCTTCAGCACATCGGCTAAAAATTGATTCATTAATTGTGAGTTGCTACCGGCTTACTTTGCCAGGCGAATGCCTGTGAATTGCCAGCGTAAGTGTGGGTGAAAAAAATTTCTGTAAGTGAGGCGGCTATGCCCTGGTGAAGTGACCTCAGAAGCACCGCGAAGCACCTTCTGATTTACCATAAATTTCCCATTGTATTCTCCGATAGCGCCGGGCGCTTTGCTAAAGCCAGGGTAAGGCAGGTAAGCACTCTCCGTCCATTCCCAGCGATTGCCCCAATCTAAATCAGGTGCTGCGACTTCCCATTCAAACTCGGTGGGCAAACGCATTCCTTTCCAGGCAGCGAAGGCTGCGGCTTCGTAAAAACTTACGTGACACACCGGCGCGTTCGGATCGACTGGTTTTAATCCCTGGTAAGTATAATAGTGCCAGCCATTCTCCATTTTATGCCAATACATTGGGGCTTCGATCTTATTTGTATTTACCCAGTCCCAGGCTTCCGCATGCCAGTAGGTGAAATTTTTATAACCATTTGCGTTAATAAACTCAATGAATTCCCCATTTGTTACCTGCGACTTTGCCACCTGCGCATCATTCAAATAAACCTTGTGTCTTCCCAATTCATTATCAAAGCAAAATCCTTCCCCGGCAAATCCAATTTCATACAAGCCGGCTTCAATTTGGACAAAGTCATTTGATAAAGTCGACTTTTCCATTCCTGGTTTTCCTTTCTCATCATAAGGCGGGAAGAGCGGGTTGTTTCCAAGAATGTATTTGATATCTGTCCATAACAATTCCTGGTGTTGCTGTTCATGATTCAGGCCAAGGGTTACCAATTCTTTTACCTCTTCAGTTATGCCGTTTTTTAAGTATTGATTCATGGCCTTGTCAACATGTTTCCGGTATTCAAAAATGTCATCAACGGCAGGCCGGCTGAGATTACCACGATCAGTGCGAATGACTCTTGCTCCCACGGTTTCATAATAACTATTGAAAACGAAATTGTAATTGGGGTCAAACTCTTCGTAGTCATTCATATTTGGCTTCAGCACAAAAGTTTCGAAAAACCAGGTGGAATGACCGATGTGCCATTTCGGAGGACTGACATCTACTACAGGTTGCAGCACATAATCTTCCGTTTTTAACGGCTTACAAATATGCTCACTGTACTTTCTTACTTCGTTGTATTTATCTAAAATTTCCATCACTTATTATTGTCTAAATATTTTTTCAGGTCGCTGATAGTAGTAACACCGAAAGTCGTCGCTTGTTCTCTCCGCATCATCAGCGAATACGTATTATTAAAACCAATTGGTTGCAGCCATTGCAAGTCGTAATCTTTTAAAAATTGCTTCTTCACATAATCATATACCGCATCGGGATCGCCACCCAGTGAATCAATTGTCCGCCGGCGCGCTTGTAATATCACCAGGAGTCCAGTGCCGGTATATTCAGGATACAGATCAATTTGATTATGGGTGAGCGCATCAAAACAAATTTTTGTACCACCCAATCCCGTTTTTGTTTCAACCTGCAAATTGGAATGTCCTTCTATCAATATCTTATACATACTCACCAGGATGTATTGCTCGCCAAAGATCTTTGAACCAATTCTAATAACTCCACCTTTTCCGCCATGCGGCCTTTTGTACAAACTTTGTTCCACGAGAAAGTTTTTGGCGACCACTGCCGGCGATTGATGGAGATAGTCAACCCTGTAGTTGAGTTCAGTCATCACCGAATCACTGATCCTGCCGGCAAGCAGATTCAGAATCGATTCGATCTGTGGATATTTATCCAACACTTCCCGCCTTGCCAATGGTGCGGCGTAGTAGGGAGGAAAAATTTTCTTGTCATCATCGAGTGCAACGAGGTCAAAAGCCTTCAGTCTACCATCTGTGCTGTACCCACTGATCACATCTAATTTTTTTTCAAAGGCTGCTTTGTACATCACAGCATCGCTGATCACTACTGTTTTTATATCGAGATTATATTTGCTTTTCAATCCAAGGTACCCATCCTGCCGGCCCATGAACTCGGGGGTAAAGCCGCCAAGGAGCTTACTGCCGTACAATCGGGGTAGCAGGTAGAAAGAAGAAAGCGCCACAAAAAAAATCGGCAGCAGCCAAAATGATTTACGAAGACTGCCGGTATTAATTTTTTGAAAACGGGATAAGATAAAATCGAAGAGAATCGCCAGGAGTGCAGCGGGTATGGCGCCAGCCAAAATCATATTGGTATTGTTCAATGCAATGCCTCCAAAGATAAACTCCCCGAGTCCGCCGGCGGCAATGTATGCAGCCAAAGTAGCAACACCTACATTGATAACAGTCGCGGTGCGGATACCGGCAAGGATCACCGGGAAAGCAAGTGGCAACGCTACTTTCTTTAACACCTGGGCGGGTGTCATTCCCATACCACGGGCAGCTTCTACCACCGACCGATCCACTTCGGTAATGCCGGTAAAAGTATTCCGTACGATCGGGAGCAAGCCATACAAAAAGAGGGCGGCAATAGCAGGTTTAGCTCCTATGCCGAGCACAGGGATCATAAATCCCAGCAGGGCGATACTGGGTATCGTTTGCAGAATATTCACAAAGGAGAGCACAGGCGGTGCGAGGCCCTTTTTCCGGGAAATCAAAATGCCCAGTGGAATGCCGATGGCGATGGCAAGTAAAAGTGAAATAAATGTAAGCCCAATATGGGCAATCAACTGCTCTCCAATCTTGCCTGACTGCTCCCTCATAAAGGCCCACAAGGATTGGCTGCGATTATCCATTCGCTCTCAATTCGGTTAGGCCTTTGAAGATGCCTGCATGGCTGGCCAATCGCCTTTCGGCAGTATCGGCATCTAGGATAGTTATATCACGCTGATCGCCCAGTTTGAGCAGCGTTTCCCATAAGGAGGAAGACCGTGAAAGCTCGGCCGGCCGGGCGTTATTGTCCGGATGCGGAAGTTGGTTCCAGATATCTGCGATGGTTGCTACCTCCAGCTCGTACTGCATGCGTTGCGAATCAAAAAAACTTTTTACGAAATCGTTGTGTGGATGGAAAAGTAATTGGGTGGGGGAGCCTTGCTGTACGATTTTCCCTCTGTCCATGAGCAGAATCCTATCGCCCAGCAGGAAGGCTTCGCGAACATCGTGCGTCACGAGTACGATGGTTTTATTTTTAAGGGCTTCCAGGTTGCCAAATTCTTTAATAATATTCCCACGGGTAATATTATCCAGGGCCCCAAAGGGCTCGTCCATAAATAATATGGGAGGATCTGCCGCAAGAGCCCGCGCCAGGCCCACGCGTTGCTGCTGGCCGCCGCTTAGTTGTTGAGGATATTTTTGCAACACGTCTTCCGGCAAATGCAGTTGCCCGGCCAGCTCTTTTACCCGGCTTTCAATGCTGGTTGCTGTCCATTTCAGGAGTCGGGGCACGATGGCGATATTTTCAGCTACCGTGTAGTGCGGAAAAAGCCCGTGATTTTGGATGACATAGCCAATGCCACGCCGCAACGCTTCAGGGGAAATTCCGGAAATATCCTTCCCGCCAATTTCGACCCGGCCAGCCGAAGCTGCTTCCAGCCAGTTGATAATTTTAAGGGTTGTCGTTTTTCCGCAGCCGCTTGTGCCTAATAAGACGGCCGTTTCTCCTTCGTTAACAGAGAAAGACACATCGTCGACAACCTTTTGAGTTCCAAAAAATTTTGTAACGCCTTCCAGCCGGATCATAGGCTAAGTTAGTGCATTGAAGGAATGGCCAAGGGGACGACTATTTTAAAAAAAATCTTTTCTGGAAAGGGATTCAGTTCCGAAAAAAGTCCAACGAAAATTTTAATATGAAGCTAAAAAAAATATATTTTTCGATTTTCTTGTTTAAAATAATATAAACTCTACTTTTGGCACCGCTACCATTAAAGCAAACTGTTTTTAGTCCATCCAATCTTCTAGAAGTAACACCATACCTCCTCAGGTAAATCAAAGGATTTATCACTTTACGTTTTTAAAATATTGACTTAGTACCAATTAACGCCCACGCTTAAATTTTTACGCATGAAGACAATGCTACGCTTACTCGTATGTACCCTATTTGCAGTATCCTTTACCGGATTTACTGCTTTTTCTCAAACGACCGCTACGGTTACGACTGATAAAGATGATTACGCTCCAGGGGAGTACGTTGTCATTACCGGTACCAGCTGGCAGCCTGGTGAGACGGTTTCATTTCATTTTGATGAAACGCCGAAACCTGCAACCTGTG
>JBBQSI010000144.1:0-7832 GCA_038213975.1 Chitinophagales bacterium | reverse complement strand
TGGACTCACATAGTCGCATGGAAGGAGCTGAAAGGCACATGCCAACTGAATTGCTTCATGGCCACGGGAGGTAGCATGTACATACCTGCAGACCTGGCGGTTTTTTTCATACTGCTCAGCCATAGATGATGCCGTACACATAAGCCGGTAGGCATTCAACAAAATTTCTTTATCTATCATCTATTTTTTCAAACAATCATAGCTGCCTGCATCATTAGCCGGCAAGCACTTCTTCATTCTTAAAAGCCTCGCGGGGTTTGAGGCCTAGCAAGCTAAACATGGCAACATCTTCATCGAAGGCAGGGTTAGGTGTTGTGAGAAGCTTATCTCCTGAAAATATTGAATTAGCACCAGCCATAAAGCAAAGCGCCTGCTCGGCAACAGACATTTCGGAACGGCCGGCACTTAATCTCACCATAGCAGCAGGCATCAAGATCCTTGCCGTCGCGATCATCCGCACCATGTCCCAAATATCTACTTTTTTATTGTTCTCCAGAGGAGTGCCCTTCACGCGTACGAGGGCATTGATCGGCACACTTCCCGGATGTTCGGGCAGGGTGGCAAGTGTATGTAACATCCCTATCCGGTCTTCATGTTTCTCTCCTAATCCAATAATGCCCCCACTGCAGACACTGATCCCAGCCTTGCGCACGTGCTGCAAGGTTTTGAGACGATCGTCATATGTCCGAGTAGTAATTATATCATGATAGTGATCTTCCGAGGTATCAACATTGTGATTGTATGCATACAAACCTGCAGCCTGTAATTTTTCTGCCTGCTCCTCCGTGAGCATTCCCATTGTGCAACAAACTTCCATACCCAGTGTGTTCACTCCTTTTACCATATCCAGCACCCGGTCAAAGTCACGGTTATCACGTACTTCGCGCCAGGCAGCACCCATGCAAAATCTTGTAGATCCTGCATCTTTAGCCCTCTGTGCATATGCCAACACTTCCTCGGTCTTCATCAATGCCTGCACATCTACGCCGGTATTGTACCTGGCTGCCTGGGGGCAATAAGCACAATCTTCAGGACAGCCGCCAGTTTTGATGCTCAGTAAAGTACAAACCTGTACTTCACCAGTGTTATGGTACTCACGATGAATAGTAGACGCCTGGTAGATCAGTTCCAATACGGGCGTATCATACACTGCCTGAATTTCTTCTTTACTCCAATTGTTCCTGATCATGTCCTCTTTTTATTGGGTACAAATTTATTTCTTATCTCTTAAAAAGATACTTGAATCTTCCAGTAGCGGCACATTGGTATGAAATAGCTTATTAAAAATGAAACGAAACTCATTTACCCCGGACAATTTATCCGGCCATGAGCTGATATTGCTCCCTGGAATATAAACAGCATTCATATTTTGAAAATAATTCTCTTTTGATGTGCCGGCTACCGGTTTCCGAAAACCGTGGTCTCCCATCACGACAATTACAGCTTTGCCATTTGTACTTTTTATTAGCGTTGCAATCATTGGCTGCACACGCGTATTTGCATAGGAAAGGTAATCCAGGTATGCTCGTGTATCAAGCGAATCCCCCTCCTTTTTTATTATAGCTGCAGGCTTCAGATTTCCCGTTGCGTCATAATAAAACGGCGGATGAGGATAGTAAAAATGTGTATAAAAAAAACGCGGCCTGTTACCCGGTTTGGCCGCCTGCTCAAGCAAACGGTTTTCAAAATTCCCGTTGACATCCCGGTTAATAAAAAGGTACTTGTCAGTGAGCCATTTTTGTTGAAATGGTCCTGTGAGCAGCATCCACATTAAATCCTTCCGGATCCTGTTAAAGAGTGTTTGCGCTGTAATCAGGCTCGTCTTATAGGGCAGGAAAGTTGAAATGGCCTGCGTGGGTTCATTTAGCAGATCGAAGACGGAGAGATTGTTGATCTCGTAGCCGTTCGCTGCGAGGTACTTAATTACAAGATTATTTTTTATCAGATCGTTACAGCGGGCGTAATCCTGGATGGTGACTTCAGCCGAATCTACATTAGCAATGTAGTTCATGTTTAAAATCGAAGCAACCGAGAACGGCGTGAAATTATAATTGGACTTGCTTTCAGGAAATACATGGAAACCGTTTTTTTTCAAAAATGAATCCATTTGCGAATTGTCGTATCGATAATTTTTTTTCAGCGATTTTGAGCTGGCGTATTCATCGAACAGGAGAAAATAAATATCCGGTTTGGTGCAACTGTCACAAGGGGGCGGCAATTTACTTGCTGAGACTTGAAGCTGTGGCGATTTACCGGTTCCTGCATAAAGTAGTGTCTTGCCCACTTCTATAAAGATGTAAATAAGGAGCAGTCCGTTAAGAAAAAACATAAGCCTAACTTGCCTCCCACTCCTTTTCTTCAGCCAAATTAAGAGAGCAACGAAAAATGAAAAAAAAATAAAAATAAGAACTGAATATTTTGAGAAAAAAGGAAATATTAATTTGAAAAAATCCTGGATAGCTCCAAAAAAAAGATAAAAAGCAAAGATGAAGACTGTAATGATGGAGGCTTTGAAAATATCACGAAACAGAAGATATAATAATCCGAAGATCAACGATATCGCACTTACATACATGAGTGCCAGTAAAAGAAGATCTTCAAGCGGGATGACTCCAAAATTTTCATTGTAACCGTGCATCACGAAAAATACCGGGAGAAGGAAAAGGTACCACGGCTGTTTTTTTAGAAATGCAAACATGCAAAGGTTATTTTGCTTCCATCAGGTAAAGCCAACGTTTAGAACCCTGAATTTTTTCCCGCCTGATCAGTTCGAAATTGGGTTGGAAAGCTTCTTCAAAATTTTCCCTGGTGAGCATTGCGGCGATCGCTTCTTTATTTGTTGAGATAATTTTCACTTTTTCGTCATCGTAAGGTATAAACTCCACGATAAACATTTTACCCAATGTACAAAGAGATGAAGCCAGTGGTTGAAGCGGGATATTGTTAGTTATGCAAAGGTGATGAACCACGGCCAACACAAGTACCATGTCAAAATGTTTCCTGGTAAGAAAAGAAGTATGCTCCCGGTTATCAAAACCCATCGGCGGAGAAGGATGTGCGTAATCCACGACCAGCGGAAGAATATTGTCTCCGTGTTTTCCGGCGGCATCGCGAAACAAATGATCTATGCAATACGGCGCACTATCAATCGCTACGACTATTGAAGATTTACCAGCAACCAGGTTCGAAAAATAACCGTCGTTACTGCCAATATCCAGGACAGATTTGAATTCAATTTTTTCAGAAAATGATTTCACCAATTCTTCTTTCGCCAAAAGATATTCCCCGGACTTAATACCCTCATGGTAATATTTTTGCCACTCACCACCGATGCCAGATGTTAGGCCTGCAATAGTGCCGGCCAGGTTAGCAAGTAATTGTTCCATCTTTTTCCGGCTAAAGCGAATTTGCCTTCCAGAAGATTTTTGTGAAGAACTCAGCCCTGCGGGTAAGCTAACGTGAAGCCCTACCCCAAGATTAAATTTACTCCTGAAAGGTAGCAATGCATTGGTGACGACCGCAGGAATACCGGCAGGATATGCCTGGCAGCATTTTGATACAGGAAATTTTGAATAACGTTCCAGCAGTAAGGGAAATAAGAAACATTCACTGAACTGTTTGTACGCCACCCACGGCAAATCCGCATTGTATTTTTCAAAAGACAGTGTATCTATCAAGACGGGCTGGCCTTTTCTGAATTGAATGTTTAAGTGAGTAGCATCTTTCAATGTCATGCCTGAGGCAATTGCAGCCTGCTGGATTTTCAGCGTCGCAAGGGCCGCAGCTTTTAACTGGGAAAAACTCCATTCCCAGGCATAGCTGATAAACGGAATTAGCTCAGGTCTTAGGATCTTATACGCATCTTTTAAAACAGGTGACGGCTCAACTTCTTCATGGGGTATGAGCTGGTTTTTTGTTACGAGATTTTCGTACAGGCCGGAACTTTTTAATAAATCATAATGCTCTTTGTACACTTGATTTACCTGCCGGTAAAGAATATTGTCTCTTTCGAAAAGAAAGCCGGATGGATCTTTAAATGAGGCTGGATGTTTTCGTTGCTCAGGCATCCTGCTGTTCGTCGTCAGTGAATTTCTTCTTGCCTGTAAAAAACAAAACGATCCTGCGCCAGGCCGTTTTAAAATAAAACAGCCCGCCAAGAATCGCAGCAATGATCATTTGAATAAGATAACTGCCGCTACCGGGATCGATATATAAAAACTCACCTTGCATTAAAAGTAGCTCAGGTTAGTTTTAGGACTCAGCGCCAGTAGGCTTTCGTACATGAGACGGATTGTATTTTCAATATCATCTTTATGCAACATTTCAACGGTTGTATGCATATAACGAAGCGGAATAGATATGAGCGCCGACGGGCAACCATCATTTGCATAAGCGAAAGAATCTGTGTCGGTACCGGTGCTGCGGCTGACGGCACGAAGTTGCAGCGGAATCTTGTTTTTCTCTGCCACCTGCTCAATCACTGCGAGCAGTTTGTTATGCACAGCAGGGCCATAAACAAGGGCAGGTCCCCGCCCGCAGGCACAATCACCTTCGATCATTTTATTGATCATCGGCGTTGTAGAATCGTGGGTGACGTCGGTAATGATGGCAATGTTTGGCTTAATCCTCCTGGCGATCATTTCCGCGCCACGAAGTCCTATCTCCTCCTGCACAGCATTCACGATGTAGAGTGCGTAGGGAAGCTTCTTTTTGTTCTCTTTCAACAGGCGGGCTACCTCTGCAATCATGAATCCACCTATTCGATTATCAAAAGCACGGCCGATAAAGTTGCCATACGACACTTCATCAAAACCATCTGCATAAGTAACGGCATTGCCGATATGCACACCAACATCCTCCACCTCTTTTTTATTGCGGGCGCCACAGTCAAGAAATAGATTGTCCACTTTCGGTTGCGCTTCTTTGCTTTCAGCACTTCCTGAACGTGTATGGATGGCTGGCCAGCCAAAAACTGCTTTCACTGGTCCTTTCCGCCCGTGGATCATTACCCGCTGAGAGGGTGCAATCTGGTGATCTACGCCACCATTTCTTTTCAGATAGATCAGCCCTTCAGGTGAAATGTAATTCACGAACCAGCTAATCTCATCCGCGTGGGCTTCAATCACGACTTTAAATTCGTTGCCGGGATTTATCACCCCAACGGCTGTTCCATAAGCGTCTGTAAATGTTTCGTCAACATATTCCTTCAGGTAATTCAACCATACTTTCTGCCCGCCGGTTTCAAACCCGACCGGGGAA
Organism: Chitinophagales bacterium; assembly: GCA_038213975.1. GTDB lineage: Bacteria > Bacteroidota > Bacteroidia > Chitinophagales > Chitinophagaceae > Ginsengibacter. The sequence goes on along the minus strand of JBBQSI010000144.1, from coordinate 2,573 downwards.
GGAGTATTGATATACTCTTTCAGAAAGGTCATTGAAGAATTAGTGATTACCGAAGCTGCCTTTTTACTTTTTGCCATACCCGTGTGTCATTTTAAGCGTAGCAAATGTAAAACTTTCATTGTACAAGCAGTACCAGCAATGCCTGCAAAAACATAAGACCGTCCACTCCGGCGAGATACACTGCATCTGCGTTCGTTTTTTTTGTCCGTCTTGTCACCGACCACGCGATAATTGCAGATAAAAGCATCGCAAGGAAAACTCCGAATGATTTTGTGTAAACGAATTGAAAAAGCGACAGCAACACAAAAGCCCCAAGAATGAAATCGGCTAACCGGTATGAGCGGGCGACGCCAAGCATTACCGGCAGCGTATTTATGTTTTCTGCATTGTCAATAGCAATATCGCGGATGTCGAAAAGGAGACACAGAACAAACATGAAGACGAAGCGCATAACAAAAACAAGCGCATAAGAAACTGGTTCCGGGGAAGCGTCGCTGGCAGGAAACCAAACAGTGACGAGCGTCCACAGAAGTGCCAGGGTTAGAATTTTCAACAGGCCAAAATCTTTAATCCTTTTTTTACTAAAAAAAGGAATCACGGGGAAGGAGTAAAGAAAAGCCGTAGCACCAAGAATGATCAATATGTAAAAATGATGGAGCCTGAACTGGAACAAACTATAGATGACGAAGCCACAGCCAATTAAAAACATCACGCGATGCCAATCCTTATGCGCCAGTGACCAGGCAAGGCGCTCTGAGCCGGCCACAGCAGATGTCTTCACCAAATAATGCAAATTATATTGAGCGAGGGTAGCACCGAAAATAAAAAGATAAAAACTCGGCTTATTGTAGGGAAGATGAAGAAGGATGCAGGTTTCTGCTGCAAGTGCAACTGCGCATATCGCTATAAACAAGCTGCTGAAAAGGATGAAATCACTTATTTTTTTCAGCAACGATATCAGTAGTGAAGAATGATAGGTTGCGACTGAATAGTGTCGCTTGCATTCATGGCTTTATCAATTAATGCAAATCGGAAGACCGCCGTATCATTTCGCATACACTTGGGCGATATGTTGGATAAGCCGGAAACGTTGTAGCCAAATGTTACAGTCACTTCACCTTTTTGATTACCAGAAGCCGGAAAATTTGGAACGGTATAATCCTGCTTGAATGAACTTCCGGGGCAGGTAGGTTCATATTTTTCAACAAATATTTTGCCGCTGACGTCTCCTTCTTTATCAGTAAAAGAAAAAGTAAATGTAAGTTGCTGCCCTGGAAAAAGGTCTTCAGTGTTAACGGATTCCAGCTTTAGGCTTGGTTTTGTATTAAACTGATCCTTCTTGCAGGAAGCGAGAGAAATAAAAAGCACCAGGCACATCAATATAGGGTATCGCATTTTTCTGTAATCTTTGTGTTGTATTTCAAAAATAAATATTAATCCCTGAAACAGCTTTCAGAAATATCAGAACAAGATGGTAAAATATTCGAATCGTCGTATTACAATTTTGACAAGACAGCCCTCGAATTTTTCCAACACCAGTACAAAGAAAATCCGGTGTACCGGCAATATGTAGACCTTTTGCATGTAGAACCGCAAAAAGTGACCTCCGTCACCGACATACCATTTCTGCCCATCAGTTTCTTTAAAACGCATTCCGTTGTCTCCGCGAATTTTACGCCCGACGCCGTATTTGAAAGCAGCGGAACTTCCGGCGAAAACACAAGCAGGCACGAAGTGAAAGATCTGGCTTTGTACAGGAAAAGTTTTCTAAAAGGCTTTGAACTTTTTTATGGGGATATACGTGAGTACTGCGTGATAGGATTATTGCCCGGCTATTTTGAAAGAGAAAATTCTTCACTGGTGTATATGGTGAATGAACTCATACAACGATCAAAGGATAATAAAAGTGGATTTTACCTTTACGATCATGAGAAGCTGTATAAAACGCTGGTTCATAATGAGATTTGTGAGCGACCGACTCTGCTCATTGGTGTTACTTATGCCTTGCTGGATTTTGCAGACAAATACGAGGTAAATCTTTCCCGTACCATCATTATGGAAACCGGCGGAATGAAAGGGAAGCGGGAAGAATTAGTCCGCAAAGAAGTGCATGAGAAACTAAAGTCGCGCTTTGGTGTTTCTTCCATTCATTCTGAGTATGGAATGACCGAATTACTTTCCCAGGCTTATTCTTCCGGAAAAGGATTATTTCAAACGCCACCCTGGATGACAGTGTTCGTACGCGAGATGAACGATCCCTTCAAACTGTCGGAAAGTGTGGAAGTCGGAAATAAAAAAAATGGCCTGGTAAATATTATTGACCTGGCAAACATTCACTCTTGCTGCTTTATAGCGACAGACGATCTTGGCGTGCTTCATCCCGATGGCTTTGAGATTGTGGGGCGAAGTGATGCCAGTGAATTACGGGGTTGCAGTCTTCTAACGCTTTAGCATATCCCATTATCACCGAACTCTCATATTTGATAAATCCTCCGCGGGTATGCAACTTGTATTTTCCCTGGAAATAAATCACTTACCATGAAAGGTCATTAATGCTGGTGGCATTCACGTTC
>JBBQSI010000143.1:0-7899 GCA_038213975.1 Chitinophagales bacterium | reverse complement strand
TCCCTGCAACTGGTTTCGAAACATCACATAAATATTCTCCCCCTTCATAGCGACTGACGGTTTGCAGCATTCGCAGACGGAGGTGTCCGGGGACGTATAAATCATTTTATTTGCTGTCCACGTCTCACCGCCATCGTTAGACGCAGCGCCATAAATTTTATTCTTCTGATTGCCTCTCAGATCCAGCCATACGGCAAATGCATTTTCGCCGTCGGCGCTCAATCCCATCAGCCCTTCTTTTGCAACGGTATCTGCGTCGTTCACCTTTGCGCCGGGAATCCAACTGCCCGTTTTGTGCTTATAAAATGAATAAATGTTACCATCGGCCGTGCAGGCTGTGATAAGTAATCCTTTTTTGTTTGCTGCAATCTGCGGCCCTCTTGTGGCGAAAGTATATACTTGTGAAATCACCGAAACCACCTGCGGATCTGAAAACGAAGCACCATTGCTTGTAGAATAGCGATAAAGAATACTATCGCCGCTGCCATACGCGAGATGAATAATATTTTTATTGTCATGGGTGATAGACGGCATCTGGCCATCGGCAATAGTAAAGTCGGTTTTCGCTTTACTATCTTCCGAGCAGGAAGCAAGAAAGAAAAGAAACAAAACCGGTATTGAAAGCCTTCCCATATTCTATTTTTGTATAAAGGTATCCTCTTATTTTTTCCGGGACTTTTTTCTGCTACGATAGATTGTATCATTAAGAGGACGCCGCAAACGGATACTCTATATTCGACTACTATTTGAATGTAGGATATACTTCGATATTTTATTCACTCAATTTCACCAACTGTTTTATGTCACCGTCACTTAATTCACCGATCCATTTTTCGCCGGTGGCTACTGTAAGGTTGGCCAGTTGTTTTTTGCTGCGCAGCATGCTGTCAATTTTTTCTTCCAAAGTGCCTTTTGTTATGAGGCGGTGCACCATTACATTTTTTTTCTGGCCTATGCGAAAAGCCCTGTCAGTGGCCTGCGCTTCGGCTGCAGGGTTCCACCACAGGTCGTAATGAATTACATGATTGCCGGAGGTGAGATTTAGACCCGTGCCGCCTGCTTTGAGACTTAAAATGAATGTGTCGCTTAGCGGATTGCTTTGAAAGGATTGCACCATTTCGTCTCTTTCTTTCCTGGAATTGCCGCCATGCAATTGCAAAGCTTTTTTACCAAAATGATTATAGATCACGCTGCGAAGCAGACCGCCCATTTCTTTATATTGCGAAAAGATGAGCACCTTCTCATTGTTCTCATAAATGTTTTCCAGCAGTTGCAGTAGCAGCATCATTTTGCCTGATTGCTCCGGGCGGGGTTCATCATTATTTTTAAGATAATGAACAGGGTGATTACATACCTGTTTGAGTATCGTCAACAATTTTAAGATCAGCCCACGTCGGCTGATTCCTTCTGCCTGCTCCACCTGTTGCAGCAAAGTAGCCGTGATGCTTTCATACAATGATGCCTGTTCCTTACTAAGATTGCAGAATTGGTCGTTCTCAATTTTATCGGGCAGGTCGTTGATAATGCTTTTGTCAGTCTTGAGCCTTCGCATGATAAACGGAGAAGTTATTTTTCTGAATTTATCCAGGCGCTTCTTATCCTGGTTTATCTCAATGGGTTTTGCATATTCTTCATTAAACCAATTCGTATTTCCCAGGTAGCCGGGGTTGGCAAAATCAAGGATGCTCCAATATTCCATCAGCCTGTTTTCCACCGGCGTACCAGTCAGGGCGATCTTCACCCGTGCGTCAATTTTTTTCACCGACTTGGTCTGTACAATTTCTGAATTTTTAATGTTCTGAGCCTCGTCAATGACAAGGGCGTGCCATTTTTGTTTTGACAATTTTGCATTTTCAGTACGGGCAATTCCATACGTCGTGATAATGACATCATACCTTGCAAATTCACTAGTCCGGTTTACGCCATGAAAAATTGTTGCCTGCAGGGCGGGAGCAAATTTTTGTATCTCTGCCTTCCAGTTGCTTAGCAAAGTAGTAGGAGCTATCACGAGGACAGGCGCTTTTTTCAGCACTCCTTCGTCTTTGAATTTTTGTAATGCAGCTATCACCTGCACCGTTTTCCCTAAGCCCATATCGTCTGCCAGCAATGAACCAATGCCCAACTGTGCATTCTTATACATCCAGTTATAGCCACGCTGCTGGTATGGCCTTAGTTTTACATTTAATTTAGCCGGCAAGGGTACATCTTCTGCCTTCAGAATATTATGTAGCTTATCTCTTAATGATTTATCAATTTGCACCGGCGCGCCTTCATAATCGCCGCTGAGAGCAGCCTGGAGTAGCGCGAAGGCTTTTGGACGGGCGGGCGCCGTTAATTTTTTTATGATCTTTTCTATGTCCTCTTCGCCCATCAGCACATATTCATCACGGATTTTTATAAGGCCATTAGATTGTTTTGCCAGCCGCATAAACTCTTCCTTGCTGATAAGCGTTCCGCCCATAGCCACACGCCAGTCAAAATCCAGCAGTTCCGTAAGAAAAAGGTGACTGGTATTTTTGCCTGTTGCCATTGTAAGCGCCATAGATAACTGGGGCCGCAAAAGATGCTGCAGGCTTTTGGGCAATAGGGTTTGAATGCCAAATAACCTGATGGCGGGTAAGATGGCGGTGAGCACTTCCGAAAATGTTTGCGTAGAATACTGCAATTTACTTTTTCCCTTCGAGGCAATTATCTGATCAAGCCCCGGCATATAACGCGACAAAAGTTGCAGATCTTTTAATGCCGAAAATTGTTCGTCACTTTTTGAATCCATAAATGAAAAAAGAGATTCGACCGGCTTCATGGGAGATACGTTATCCCGCATAAGCACTTCCACTTCAAAACCCTTTTTATTTTCTTTTTCATACACCTGCAGTACAGGCGCATAGTCTTTCTTGCTGATGTAAAAGCGGCTTAGCCAAAGCTGGATGGTGTTAGGAATTTCCTTTTCGGAAAATGTTTTGAACTCAACAACATCATCATCAAAAAATAACCGCATCACTTTCCAGCCATTCGAAATTGCTCCATTTGCCGGCCGCCAGAAAGTATTGTAACAGTGCAGCACAGACGCATTGGCAAAAAGGCTGCAGATAAGGGTGAGGGCATCTTCCGCATTAGCTTTTCTTAATTTTCCTTTCGCTGTTTTATTTTTAACCGGTTCGTTTGCACCAAAACTTAACCTGACGAGATCAGCAGGATACCAAAGGAGCAGATCATCAAATACTTTCTTCACACTGGCATTTAATAATGCCGGGATCCATTGTACCTTATATTTATCTTTTCCGGCTAAAAATAACCGCGGCAGCAAGCCACCACGCTCAGCCAGGATGTTGCAAAACCTGGATGTGCGGTACAGTAATACAAAAGATGCGGAATAGCTTTCCAAATGTTTACTTTCTGTACCAGCTAACAAAATCAACAAATCTTTGAATGCTATTTTATATAATTTCCCTTCGCTGTCGGTTGCATTTATCAGCGGTTTGCCGGCCTCATTTACAATGACGGAATATTTGTAGTACCGGTAATCATTTGGCAGAGCCTGCTTGTTTTTTTTAAGGTTATCTATATACAGCGCTTCGCATTTTGCGAGCCGCCTGTAATTGTTCTGAATAACTGGTTTAAAATCTTTATCGTAAAAAAGCGGAGTAGCAGTAAACAGCAAAGGCAGGGTGGGCAGCAGGTCTTCTATCAACGAAAAATCCGGCGTTTCCAATTTGGTACTTTCTTTTAATTTCTCCGTTCCTTTCCCTTTTTTAATGTCCACGCAATCTTTTAAAGAAAATATTTTTTCAGCCTGAAGCTCATTCAGATTTGTTTGCAGTGATGAAAGTGCCTCCAGTAAATGAAAACGGTGCAGATCAAAAACGAGGAAAGGGTTTTGATCTATTTCATTGGCAATAATATAGATCACCGCAGCAATGTGTTTGCAGGGCACTGCCCAATCGGGGCAGGAGCAGTTCAGTTTTATATCCTGCCAGCTTTGTGGAAATACTTTTACCCCGTTTGCTTCAGCCACAGACAATAGCTCCTGCGGCAGTTGCCGGTTGAGCAACTGTGAAAGCAGCAGGGGATTTTTGCTGATGTTGTCAATAAGCACTTTTTGCTCTTCCTCAAAAAAAGGCGGGACGATTAATGTAACGCCATACGGCCTCGGCCGGCTTCCCTTCACTTTGGCCTGTATGGTGTTTTCATTAATTTTTATTGATTGAACCATGCCTTTGTTGGCATAGCTTTTCCCCCTGGGCAACCGGTTAGAGAAATCAATTCTGTCAAGGGCTCTCAGCCATTGCTCACCCCACCACGTTCGGCCGTATTGCGGCATAATCATTTTCTTTAATAATATTTTGAAAGATATAAATGGAAAAGGAAAAAGAACGATCCGGAGAAGTTAGTTCATCACAACTTTTCCCGGTTTAGCAGGCGAACAGCGTGATAGCACTCAAAATGATTGTCGACTGGCTTACTCTTTGTATTTCTGAGACCCTTATTCATTAAACGTTTTAAGGCCTGTTCTTTTTCCCGGTTGCGGTTCCGGCAGCTCCCGGAATGTCCGGTTAATACCCGTAGTGCTGTCAGAATTATTTTCTGCCTCGCTTTTTGCGGAACCTGCTGCACCCGAGCGAATTACCAATCATTTCCATCAATTTTTATGAATCTTCAACCTTGCCTTATCATGTTCTTTAAAGGCATTGGATGCTTCCAGTTGCTTTTGCATGGCATCCATTTCGTCCCCGGCAATAGTCGAACTGAATTCATGCGCTCTCAACATCATCTTTACATAAGCTGATGGTTCCTGTTGCCGGGTTAATCGTCTTAATGCAAGCATGTAATCGTCGCGGTAAACAGTCGGGATAAGTATTTTTGACTGATCCTGTTTCACGAGTTCTGCATTCATCATTACCCTTGCAATTCTTCCATTACCATCAAGAAAAGGATGCACTTCACTTATCATAAACCTTATATAGGCTGCTTTGGAAAAAGGAGACGTTAGCGACTGGTAATAGTCAAAGCCTTTTATAAGTGTTCCTTTTACAAGGGTGTAGTCAACAAAATGTGTTTCGCCAGCCCTGTTATTCTTGTCCTTAAAATACCCGGGATTTTTTGAAGTTCTTGCACTCATTAGTATTTTATGACGGTACAATAATATCTCCAGCATTTCTCCTGATGTAGCTGGAGTAATATTCATTTCTTCCCTGTTGCTTACTAACTTATATGTTCCTAACACGTCGTGAGAATCTTCATCACGGTTAGGCATAGCTGCTCCCGTTTCAATTATTATTTTTGCATCTTCCAATTCGAACTGTGTGCCTTCAATGTAGTTGGAAAAATAGGCTTCGAAAAAAGCAAAGTTTTTAAAGGATTTGGTTGTCGTATTTTTTTCCGACAAGTCTTTAAATTCCTTTTGCTTTAATTCAACAAAAAGTTTTTCGAATAGCGGCAAGCGGCCTGGGTCGTAAGGATTCCCAAATGATCTTGCTATGGCGAGAGGAGAAGACAATATTTTTGAAGGCTTTGCGTTCAGCAAAGCGCTGATTAATTTGTTCAACTTCTCTAACTCTGTATTCAAATTGAGCTTCTCTGCGATCGCCCTTGCTTTATCTCTAAGTTCGTTTAACCCAGCTTCTCCTTTAACCCTGACCACTTGTTCCAATCGATCTTCTATTTCGGGGATGGTAATGGTTTTTGATTCAGGGCCTGTTTGGCGGGAGACTTCCATATTTTCCAGTAATGCCCTTTCGAATTGGGAAACATATAATTCACCTGATAACAGGTTGTCTCCATCTATTCGACCAGGCCCCTGCATGAACCGGATGGTAATGCCTGGAAGATTTATTTTTTTTGTGTACGAGTAAGTAAGAAAGATATGTCCTGCAGCCGTTGACTTAAACTCTAATGCCGAGCGGTGGCTGAGCAAAGCGCCAGGATACAACTTGCCAAGGATAGCGAAAAGATTTCGCTTTACAATGACCTCAGGACCCTCGGTAAAATTGGGCGAGTAAATACGGGGAGCAATCTTTCTCAGCTTACCTGCTTTTTCCAGTTTGGATATTTGTTTGCTTAATTTGGCATTGCTTGATGAAAACACTACCTCCTGAATTTGCTTTGGTAAAAGATTTTCCATTATTATATTACCGATGGGGCTAATTTAGATAATATTTTCCATTAAAATCGGGTATAAGGAAAATTATTTCCATTATAAGGAGATGCTTTCAAAACCAAAAGATCATGCTGCGACCGAGGAAGTGCAGGATTATTTTTGCGTAAGGTGCTCCTCGTCATCTAATCCTCGGAATCTGCATGGCCTGTGAAAGAACATAATAGGTGTAGCACGAGAAAATATGCAGGGACATATTTACCGCACAGTCATAACGGCCACTTCATCACCAAGGCCTGGTGCGTTGCATGGGCCCCCTACGTCAGATTGACTGATCTAAAATCAAATTTGACTATTTTACATCAATGTCTGTCCGCATGATGCCAAGCAACTATTCCAGTCTGGCCAAAAACTTTATTGAAGAACTAACAGTACAGCTTTTCATGAAATCCAGTTTGTAAAATATTTTGAGGGAATACATTTTATGGATTTGTAGGAATTCTTTCAGTCTTTGTGAGTAGATGTCTTCCAGATTCAATGAGTACTCACCGCGAAGGCTCGATCTGCCTGGCAATGGAAACCCGCCTGGGCATGAAAGCGCATGATCGTGAAATAAAAGTAAATTCGACGGCAAATAAAGAAACAACGCTAACCATCAATACTCGAATGCAAAGCATGATGAGAATACGCCTTATTACATTTTTCCTACTGCTCTCTGGCAGCTTTAGAACGTCTGCTCAAAACAAAATTGCCGATAGCCTGTCTGAGTTACTCTCCAAGGCAACATCAGATACAGGCAGAATTATACTGATGGCTAACCTTGCGAAGACGTATGTCGGGTCAAAACCAGATACAGCACTATTGATTGCCAGGGAAGCTTTTTTGCTGGCGCAGAAAATAAATTATAAAAAGGGGGAAGCTATTTCTTTAGGTTCTACCGGGCAGGCGTTTATGAATACTGGTAACTATCCGGCTGCCTTGACCAATTTTTTACAGGCCTTAAAGCTGGCTGAAGAAATACAGGACGACAGCGTAGCGGCAAGCACTTTGGGGTTACTTGCCGATGTGTATTTTTATATGGGGGATATGAAGCGCAGCATCACGTATTCCCGGAAGGGCCTCTTAATATTGTCTGAATTAAATGACAGTTCATCAATACAGATACTGGCAGGTAATCTTGGAGATACCTATGAAAAAATGAATCAATTGGATTCTGCGCTTATTTACACGAGGCAAGCTTATGCTATTGGCATGTCCAAAACTGCGAGTGGTAATACGGGAATTACATTGGGTAATATAGGTAATATATTCAGAAAGTTGGGAAAAACAGATAGTGCAATGGTCTTCTACCGACTGTCTTTAAATTACCTGCAAAAATTCAAACTTAATGATGCGTTAAGCGAAGAGTATGCACACATGGCAAAAATATTCCTGCAGCAAAAGAAACCCGATTCTGCGCTCTATTATGGTAAGCAGGCATACAGCGTTGCAAAAGCCGGGGGTTTTATAGAGAAGGTGTTTTTCGCAAGCAGTTTCCTGGCGGATTATTATAAGTCTGAGCGCAACATAGATAGCGCTTTTGCTTACCAGGCAGCTATGATTGAAGCTAAAGACAGTCTTTTCAGTCAGCAAAATATTAACCAGTTACAACGCATTACTGCCGATGAAGCGCTGAGGCAACAACACATAGATGACGCCAAAGAACAGGAACGGGTAAAGGCCCGGCAAAATGCTATGATTAGCGGGCTTGTGAGTTTACTTATTGTTGCTTTTCTATTGGTGCGTAACAACAGGCAAAGGCGAAA
>JBBQSI010000142.1:0-7911 GCA_038213975.1 Chitinophagales bacterium | reverse complement strand
TTTATAAGCTTTTTTTGCTTCAACTCTTATCTGCTCTGCGATGCTTTCGTCCACTTTAGCGGGTGTAATCTCTTCGCTGGCACCATGGTATTTCGCTTCGTAATCGAAAAAATCTTTTTTGGTAATAATCTCCGTGATGGGCAAGGTGATTACCTCGCCCCGGTAGCTGAACACACCAAGTGTAAATTCCCGACCGGCAATAAATTCTTCTATCAGCACCTGCTCATCCTCTTTGAAGGCTTTTTCTATTGCAGTGCCCAATTCTTCCGATGGGGCCATCACCTTTGACATCCCGATGCTTGAACCTCCATTGTTTGGCTTAATAAAAACCGGGAAATTTAGTTGGCTGGTTGCCTCTTCTGCATTCACTTTTTTATTTTTAAATAAGAGCACAGAACGTGCGACTGAAAGGCCACTAAAGGCTGCCACGGAGTTTGTGTAGCGTTTATTGAAAGTGAGTGCTGAAGTTGTGCAATCGCAACTGGTATAAGGTATTTTGAGCATGTCCAGGTATCCCTGCAACTTTCCATCCTCGCCGGGTGTGCCATGTATGCCGATGAGCGCTGCGTTAAAAGTGATTTTCTGATCGCCAAGCGAGAGAGAAAAATGATTTTTATCCACCTCAAATTTTTCACCGTTTCGCTCATGAAACCAACCTGCCCGGGTAATGTCAATTGTATAAAAAGTAAACTTATCGGTGTCAATATTCTTTTCGATCACCTTTGCAGATTCGTAAGAAATTACTGACTCCCCCGAATAGCCGCCAGTGAGAAATGCGATGGTTGGTTTCATGACCTGGTTAAAATGGATGTGAATTTTCTATGGAGCACGGCCCTGGTTGGTTGTATTCAAAGTAAACTTCCAGTTGCCGTCGGACTGCCTTTTCCAGATATTAACGTATGTACCCTCGTATGTGGTATCAACTGCCACCAGGGAGAAAACGCCATAGGTAAAGCCCTGGTCACCATTTTCTGAAATCGTGGCGCCTTCCGGTATCCAGCTGAGCGAATAACCATCGTCTTCCAGTTGGCTTAGATAGTCTATCGCCTGCGCACCTTTCAGGGGTGGAGAGTAAGGCCTTAACAGGACGCCTTCGTTATCAATAAAATGAATGAACGCCGTCTTCATATCTTTCTTTCGGCACATGTCAGAGAAGGCAAGGTCGGCATCAATAATTTCATCGGCATTTGCCTTCGCTATTACCGGCTCCTTCTTTTTCAGTGATTTACAGGAAGCAGCAAATAGCAGGAAGAAAAAGCACCAAATTGCAGGAAGTCTTCTGCCCATGAAAGGTTATTTAGAAAAAAGCGAAAGTATCTAAAATACTCTCGCTTATTAACAGGAAATATCACCTGTATTTGACGGCCTGCGGGCCAATATCACAAATGAAGTTTTTCTTTTTTCGCCAACAACTGATCTACGGTTTCCTGGTACATTTCATCTGGTACACAGCAGTCCACGGGACAAACAGCAGCACACTGCGGCTCCTCATGAAAACCCTGGCACTCCGTACACTTATTTGGAACGATATAGTAAATGTCGTCAGCTACAGGTGGATTGCGCTTTTCGGCATCCATAGAAGTGCCGTCCAGCATCACTACATCACCCTTCACCATTGTGCCATCACTAAAAGACCATTCTACTCCGCCTTCATAAATGGCATTGTTTGGACATTCCGGCTCACAAGCGCCGCAATTGATACATTCTTCAGTAATCTTTATTGCCATATTCTCTTTTTAAAAAAAACCAAAAACTTAGGGCTATTTATTTACGAAATTTGATGGCTTTCAATACCGTACAAATATATAACAGATAATAATTCCCCTTATGAATTTAAAAGAAAGGATAAGAGTGATAGTTGCGTTGGGAGACTACCTGAGGACGGGCGACGAAAGCCTCGATGCTGTGAAGGAAAAAGCGCAACAAAAAAATGGCTGGTTTACCCGTCACTTTATTGACCTGGCGTTTGAAAATATTGCTACCGGATTTCTTAGTGAAGAAAGGTTGCTGTCATGGGTTGCCCTGTATCACCTGGATGATAATATCGTTCCAAAAACTGTGGGCGTGGTGATGGCAGGAAATATCCCGCTGGTAGGGTTTCATGATTTTCTATGTGTATTTATCTCCGGGCACTACCAGCGGATCAAGTTATCTGAAAAGGATGATGTGCTTTTTCCATTCCTGTTGGGTAAAATGAAAGAATGGAACGTCACCATCGGCAATGCAGTGGCTATCGCTGAACAACTAAAAGGGTGCGACGCTTATATCGCCACGGGAAGCAACAATTCAGCCCGCTATTTCAATTACTATTTTGGACGCTACCCGTCCGTTATCAGGCAAAACAAAACATCTGCTGCGGTTCTTAGCGGAGACGAAACAGCGAAAGAATTGCGTGCATTGTCTGATGACATACATATTTACTTTGGATTGGGCTGCCGCAATGTAACGAGCATGGCTGTCCCAAAAGATTATAATTTCGAACCGCTGCTCGCAGCATTTGAAAAGTATGATTATTTTTTTGATCACAACAAGTTCAAAAACAATTATGATTACATCCTGGCCTTGCTGATGATGAATCGTCAAAAATATATGTCGGCTAAAAGCAAGATTCTGGTTGAAAGTAATCATCCGTTTGCGCCCGTCAGCCAGCTTAATTACAGTTATTACGATGACTACGAAAAGGCCTTGTACTCGATAACGGCAAACAAAGAAATCCAGTGCGTAGTAGCGCGGGATGCTTCACCCTTCGGCTCAAGCCAATCACCGACGCTTATTCAATATGCAGATGGAAAAGACGTCATGCAATTTTTACTGACACTTTAAGACACCTGACTGACATGGCTGGCTGACAATAATTCACCAATTGTAAAAGTTATTTTAAAATACTCAAACTGTAGTGGGTTCCGGTGATGCAACAATTATGTTTTTTTTGTAGAAAAAGTTGTGCATTTGAAACGAGTTTACTCCCGGTGTTTTCAATCTTTTAGCTGTTTCGGATTCAGATCCTTGCTGAAAGTGTGCATGCTTAGTCATTCCAGCGAATTATTGTGCGAAAACAGGATCCCGGTTAGCATTAATTGCCGATCTACGAAATCCTTACTAATTATCTGTTAAACGAAATAAATGGTATTTTACTGAACGCTGCTATGAAGTACTTTTAATCTTAGCATGCGTTTTGAGTAATTAATGCATGAACAACGTTACATTTTCCACATAAAATTCTAAAATGAAAACTAAGAATCTTTTATTAACCGTACTCGTAAGTGCGTTAACCACGATGGGTGTCATCTTCGGTTACACTCACTTCATTCAAAATGCTGACAACCCTAACTTTCGGTCGAATAACATCCCGGCAAATTATAAATATGCCGGCTTTTATGATTCCGACGGCAATCCTACTGCTGGACCGGAGGATTTTACCCAGGCAGCAGAAGCCGCCATACCGGGCGTTGTTCACATCAGGACTAAAACAAACCCACGCCAGGTAAATAATAATTTGCCAAACGATAAAAATCCTTTTTCTGATTTTTTCGGTGATGACTTACTAAACCAATTCTTTGGCCAGGGCAATGGCCGCCAACGGTCACTCCCTTCACAGGCTTCGGGCTCGGGTGTGATCATCAGTGCTGACGGATACATCGTTACGAACAACCACGTGGTATCAGGTGCTGATGAAGTGAGCGTGGTAATGAGCAACAGAAAAACTTATACTGCGAAAGTTATTGGTGCCGATCCTTCCTATGACCTGGCTGTGGTGAAAGTAGATGCAAAGGACCTTCCCTTTATAATGTATGGCAACTCGGACAATGTGAGAATTGGTCAGTGGGTATTGGCACTTGGTTATCCATTGAACCTTGAGTCTACAGTTACCGCAGGTATCATTAGTGCCAAGTCAAGATCACTTGGACTGAACCGTGATAAAAGCGGCAAAAGGGACATGGCCGTTGAATCTTTCCTTCAAACTGATGCTGCGGTGAATATGGGTAACAGTGGTGGTGCGTTGATAAATACTGCCGGGCAGCTTGTTGGTATTAACTCTGCAATTGCTTCTCCAACAGGGTATTATAATGGTTACAGTTATGCCATCCCTGTGAATATTGTAAAAAAGGTTATCAATGATCTCATCCAGTTTGGTAGTGTTCAACGAGGTTTTCTTGGAGCGCGGTTTATCGATGTAAGTTTACTCTCCACACAGGAGAAAGAGCGGCAAAAAATACCGGCTAATTCGTTTGGTATATACATCACTGATCTTACCAAAACCGGCGCTGCTCTTGAAGCAGGCATTAAGCCGGGCGATATGATCCGGAAAATCAATGGCGCAAGTGTAACTTCCGGTTCCGAATTACAAGAAAAGCTAAGCAACTTCAAGCCCGGTGATAAAGTGACGGTGACGGTGGACAGAGACGGCAAATCGCTTGACTACCAGGTAACGTTAAAGAATAACGCAGGAAATTATGATATTGTAAAAGCCGACGCTGTGGTTGACAAGCTCGGTGCGGACCTCATGACATTGGACGCTGCCAGGGCAAAAGATTTTGGAATCGTTGGAGGTGTGGTTGTTAAAAAAATTAATGAAGGAGCCATCAATGATCAAACAAGAATGCGTGATGGATTTATTATTACCGAAGCGAATGGCAAAAAAGTAAAATCTGTGGAAGAACTAAGAAAGGTTATGGGCAGTGAGACACAGGTTACCATCTCGGGTTATTACCCAGGCTATAGTGAGCCGTTTGAATATCCACTGGATCTTAGCAGCCAGTAAAAACTTCTTTCAATCAATTGATTTAAAGCCACGAAATTTCGTGGCTTTTTTGCTTTAGACATCAAATTGATAATCAAAGGCGGGTGCCGAAAATTTTAGCCTGTTGGGCGTCCGGCAAATTCAGCAATCGAAAGGTTATTGCAGGAGATTGATCTTTTCGAAAACCAGGTAACCCCATGGATGAAGATCAACATGATCCGCTGTTTCCAGGTGGATATCAGGACCGCCGAATACATTGCGGAATGTCCCTTTTATTTCCCTTATCTGGAACGAATGTTCTTTGGCCGAGAAATTCAGGATCACCAGCACTGCCTGTTCTTCTTTGCTCCGGATAAAAGCAAAAATCTCGTGATCATCGGGGTGAGAAATAATGCGGGTCAGTGTTTCAGTGTCGCCGGCCCTCAGTGCCTCATTGGTGGCGTGAATAGTTAGGAGGGTTTTATAAAAATCATGAAGTTCAAAATTGCCGTTCCATTCTATCGGGTCTTTTTCAAAAAATTCCAGGCGCTTTTTATTTGCGGTCTCCTGTCCGCTGTAAAGCATTGGAATGCCATTCCATGTACAATCAAAAACAGCAAAAGTTTTTGCAGATTCCCCATACTTTTCATACTCGGTACCATTCCAGCTATTCTCATCGTGATTAGCCGTAAAATAGACCCGCATTGCATCGCAAGGGAATTCGGTTACTGACTTATATAATACAGTCAGCAAACTTTGAAGGTTCATCCTCCCCTGGTAAAATTCTTCTGAAGCGTGCATCCAACGCCAGGTGTAAGAGGCGTCAAATACCTGGTGGTACTCAGGGTGCTCACATTCAGCAAGCCAAAAAATATTTTTCTTTTCCTTATCCAGTTTCTTCTTTGCATGAATCCAAAAATCTAATGGCACGAGGTGAGCCATATCACATCGAAAGCCATCTATATCACATTCTTTTAACCAAAACTTCATGGCGTTCACCATGTCTTTCCAAAGTTCTTTATTGTCATAGTTGAGATCACTTACGTCATTCCAACCATGCGGATGAACTGGCTCCTGGTTTTCATCATAATTGAAATAATCCGGGTGCTCTTCCAGCCAATGGTGATCGTTGCCGGTATGATTTGCTACCCAATCAATGATTACTTTAAAATCAAATTCATGAGCTGCCTCTACCAAATTTTTGAATTCTGTCAGAGAACCATATTCAGGATTAGTCTCTGTGTAGGTTTGCGCAGCATAATAACTCCCCAGCGTTCCCTGCCGCCCCTTTTCACTGATCGGAGTGATTGGCATAAACCATAAAATCTTTACACCCATATCATGCAGGCGGGGCAAGTGCGCCCTGAAGGCATTGAAAGTGCCCTCCTGAGTGTACTGCCTTAGATTTACTTCATAAATATTTGCTGAATAGCTCCATTTGGGGTGCGGCATATGTAAGATTGCTTTGCTGGCAGGAAAACGTCGAAATTACGGCTTCCGCTTTTAAACAAAACGAACCCTCGCTGAGTATTTGTAATTTTGCCGGCAGAAGTATGAAAAAATTTGATGTTCCGTCCATTTACCGGAGTCCACTCATAAGCGCTATAAAGAACAAAAGGAAGCAGCAGGATAAAATGAAGAAAGACTTCACTCCCAGCCTGCTTGATTTCGGCGATGTGAAAATCTATCTCTCCAGGCATTTCGGCTTCTGCTATGGAGTAGAAAATGCAATTGAAATAGCCTTTAAAACGGTCGAGGAAAATCCGGGAAAAAAAATTTTTCTTTTAAGCGAAATGATTCACAATCCGCAGGTGAACCAACACCTGCAGCAGAAAGGAGTAAAATTTCTCATGGATACAAAAGGCAAAGAACTCATTTCTTTTAACACCCTTACTCCGGAAGACATCGTGATAGTACCCGCATTTGGAACAACCATCGAAATTGAAGAAACCCTTGCAGGACGTGGTATACACATCGCTAAATACAATACGACTTGTCCTTTTGTGGAGAAAGTATGGAACCGCGCGGGTGCGATAGCTGAGAAAAACTATTCAATAGTTGTACATGGCAAACCTGCCCACGAAGAGACCCGCGCAACGTTCAGCCACAGTGCAAAACATGCCCCGACGATCGTAGTAAAAGATATGACCCAGACAATCGAGTTGGGGAAATACATTACAGGCGAAAAGCCGCTTGACAATTTCTACCAGGAATTTTCCGGGCAGTATTCACCAGGTTTCGATGCAACAAAAGACCTCCGGAGAATCGGTGTGGTAAACCAGACAACCATGCTCGCGAGTGACACGCAGGCGATTGCGGATTATTTGAAAGAAATTATCAGGACAAAGTTTCATCTCGCCGACAATGAAATTCAAACAAATTTCGCAGACACGCGGGACACACTTTGTTATGCAACGTATGAAAACCAAACTGCTGTATATGAATTGTTACAAATTCCGGCGGATCTTGCCATTGTGGTCGGTGGATACAACAGTTCCAATACTTCGCACCTTGTAGAATTGTGCGAAGAAAAGCTCCCGACGTATTTCATTCATGAAGCTGCCGACATTCATTCTGCAAATGAAATTTCGCATTTTAATCTTCATTCAAAAGACATTGTAAAATCTGTGGATTTTCTTCCGGCAGGTACACCAGTGCGTATTTTAATAACAAGCGGTGCGAGCTGCCCGGATGCCCTCGTAGAGGATGTTATCGAGAGGCTTCTATCATTGTATGAAGAGACAGCTCCTCTTGAAGAAATTTTGGAGCAGTTCGCCTGATTATCGCGCCGGCTCAGGCTTTAAAGGGCTTTTCCTGACGAGCCCAAGGGCAAAGTCCAGTTGATCTTTTTGAGTGAGATTTGTATTATCTAACACTACTGCATCTTTTGCTTTTCTCAGCGGGCTCACCTCCCTGTTAGAATCAATGTAATCGCGAATAGCAAGATTGCTCCTTACTTCCATCAGGCTCACATTCGGGTTCCTTTCAAACATCTCTGTGAAGCGCCTCTCGACACGCACGGCTTCATCAGCCACCATGTAAATTTTTATTTCTGCCCCCGGGAATACGGTAGTACCTATGTCTCGCCCGTCCATCACGATTCCTTTCTGTTCACCTATCTTATGTTGTGCGGACACGGCAAATGCACGCACTTCTTTAATAGCAGCTACTTCACTCACCTTTTCTGCGAT
>JBBQSI010000141.1:0-7918 GCA_038213975.1 Chitinophagales bacterium | reverse complement strand
TGCGCGGCAATTAGAAGCGATGGGCAAAAATGTAAAAATGCTCGCTGTGTTTGATACGATTCTCCACCAAACCAAAAAAAGATCCAAGGCTGCTCTCCGTAACTATTACCATTGGCCATTAAGATTGCGCTTTTGGATTTCCAGGATTATTCTAAAACTCAATTTTGAAACATTTCTTTTTCGGAAGCATACTAAAATAGCTATGCAGTACAAAATGGAGTCTTTAAAACGCTTACTTAACCAAAAACTTAACAGAGACAGCAGCCTGGATTTTGGAGAGCGCGGATTGGAAGTGTTTAATGAATCCCTTAATCTGTACGTGAGAGCCTGCAGGAAATATAAAATGGAGCCGTATGCTAAAGACCTGCTAGTTTTTTATGCCAGGGAGCATTACTATTTTACTGATGCGCAAAAACATGTAATGTTTAAAAAACTAAAACTGAATGAGGAGACTAAAAATATTTGGAAAAATTATGCTGCGAACGTGACG
This sequence comes from Chitinophagales bacterium, assembly GCA_038213975.1. GTDB lineage: Bacteria > Bacteroidota > Bacteroidia > Chitinophagales > Chitinophagaceae > Ginsengibacter. Next base: position 7,428 of record JBBQSI010000141.1, on the reverse strand, counting down.
ATACATGAAGTGGACGGTGAGCACTCCAATATGTTTGAGCCCGAACACGCTGTAGGATTTGCTCAACTTTTACAACGCTACCTCAACTCATCTGGTAGCTAAAACCTGTCTATAAAAATTAGTACTGCATTATGAACATTTGGAAACAATACCGCGGACAGGCGTTTCACCGGAGGCTGAATGGTGCCGAAAAGCTGACGCTTAGAGATCGCCTGGAAGCGATGACAAATGTTCCAAAATTTCTAAAGCTTGTTTACAAGACAAATCCCTGGCTCACCATCGCCAATGTGTTTATTCGTATCACGCTGGCATTTTTACCACTAGCTATGTTGTATGTGGGCAAGCTTATCATTGATGAAGTTGTCGTAATGCTCAGGACTGGCAACACATCTGCCGTGACACAGGCAATTATTTGGAAATATGTTGTTATCGAATTTGCATTAGTTATTATGTCAACGGCGCTCACCAAAATTGTAAACCTCATTGATACATTGTTGGGAGAACTCTTTACACACAGTTCCTCTGTTAAGTTAATGGCACATGCAGCCACATTGGATCTAGACCAGTTTGAAGATTCGGACTTTTATGATAAACTAGAGCGGGCCCGCCAACAGTCTACCGGTAGAACAGTATTGCTTACCCAGGTATTGACACAACTTCAAGACATGATTACCATGAGTTTTCTTGGAGTTGGGCTTATAGTGTTTAATCCGTGGTTCACATTTATTTTGTTGTTTTCCACCATTCCATCTTTTATCGGAGAATATTATTTTAATAGCAAGACGTACATGCTTGCCCGTCGGCAAATGCACAACAGGCGCGAACTGGAATATATAAGTTACGTTGGAGCGAGCGATCAAACTGCCAAAGAGGTAAGGGTTTTCGATCTCTCCGCTTATTTTATCGGGAGGTTCAAAAATATCTTTACAAAATTATACGGTGATACAAGCCGCCTGGCAACTAAGCGGGCTTTGTGGGGTATTGGCCTGGGCATGCTGGGCACCATAGGCTACTATACCGCTTTCATTTTCATTATAAAAGAGGTAATCGCAGGACTGCTGACAATCGGTAGCCTTACTTTTTTGCTTGGGTCTATTCGGCAGTTAGGGGCAAGTTTACAGAGCGTCATTAAAAGATTTAGTACCGTTTCCCAGGGTTCACTTTATTTGAGAGACTTCTTTGATTTTTTCAAAATGAAATCTAGAATGCTTTCTCCCGAACATCCACGCCCTTTTCCACGGCCAATAGTAGAAGGTTTTACTTTTGAAAACGTTGGCTTCAAATATCACAACACCACGAGTTGGGCTAACCGAAATTTAAATTTTACTCTCAGGGCAGGTGAAAAGCTCGCCCTTGTTGGTGAAAATGGTTCAGGAAAATCCACACTGGTAAAGCTATTGGCACGACTTTATGATCCAACTGAAGGAAGAATACTGCTCGACGGTAAGGATTTGCGGGAATATAATGTCACAGATTTACGCAAAGAAATCGGAATTATTTTCCAGGACTTTCTGCGTTATCAAATGACTACAAATGAAAATATTGCTGTTGGTAATATCAATGAATTAGGAAACCAGGAACTTATCATCCACTCAGCAAAGCAGAGTCTTGCACATAGTATCATAGAACGGTTACCAAACAAATATGAACAGGTATTGGGTCGCCACTTTAACCAAGGCGTAGAATTATCTGGGGGGGAGTGGCAAAAAGTAGCGTTAGCGAGAGCTTACATGCGGGATGCCCAGCTTGTAATATTGGACGAGCCAACCGCTGCATTAGATGCACGTTCAGAATATGAGGTATTTCAAAGATTTGCTGAACTAACTCAAAATAAATCTGCCATCTTAATTTCCCATAGATTTTCTACAGTCCGAATGGCAGACCGGATCATTGTTTTAAACAAAGGAGAGATCCTGGAGATTGGCAGCCATGAAGAGCTGTTAGACAAGGGCGGCCAGTATGCAGAGCTCTTTCAATTGCAGGCTATGGGTTACCGTTAGTTGTGTGTGTCTCCCACAATTCCCGCCAACTCCAAACTTCTTTTCTTCAACTTTCTCAGCTCCATATCTTCTATAATTGGATCTGGCGTAAGTATAATAGAGTTACCATTTTCTTTCCACCAGCTACTCTCTACTAAATGCTGGTAGTTGATCACTGCGATCAAATATTTCCTGCCTTCCTCCGCGTGCCACTCTTCTATCCATTCAAACTTCTCCCGCGGAATATATTTCCAGTCATCAAAACTGATATAAAAGCGTATATAAAAGTCGTTGGTTAATTCCAGGGCTTTGGCGCTGTATAGCTTTTTGTACTCGTATTTATAATCGTAGTTGAGCGCAGATATCTCACTCAATAATGCAGATGCCGTTGGAAAACTGCCTGCACCCTTGCCGTAGAAAAATTGCTTATCCGCGAAATAACTTTCTATCACCACGCCATTGTATTCGTTTTTTACAAAGGCAAGGGGGTCATCCAATTTTACGAATTGTGGCAGAATGAAAGCGGCGATTTTACCATTAATTAATTTCTTCGCCTGCGCTACCAGCCTGATCTCAAAATTCTTTTCCCGGCCGACATTGGCATCACTCGCAGTGATATTTTGTATACCGGTAAACATCACTTCTTCAGGTTTCGGCAATAAACCATATGCATGGCATAGCAGGATGATCCATTTATGCCAGGCATCAAAGCCTTCAACATCCAGCGTCGGATTTGCTTCGGCAAAACCGAGTTCCTGCGCTTGCATCAAAGCTTTTTTGAAATCGAGTTTTTCCTCAAACATCTTAGTGAGGATGTAGTTAGTGGAACCATTCACAATTGCCCGCAAAGATTGCAGCACGTCGTAATCATAATATTCTTCCAGGTTCCGGATCACCGGAATAGATGCGCAGGCAGCCGGTTCACACAAAAATGAAAGACCGGTATCCCGCTGCAGTTGCAGGATTTCGGGTAAATGTTCGGCAATCATTTTTTTACTGGCGCTTACTACCGACTTTCCATTGAGCATCGCAGTTTTTACTATATCAAACGCTGCCTCTGTTTCGTTGATCACCTCCACGATCACATTGATCGATTCGTCCAGCAACAGGTCATTCTTTTCCGTAGTAAATAATTCAGGGGGCGCTTCTCTTTTCTTTCCCGGGTGCTTTATACACACTTTCTTTATGGTTGCATTCAGCGAAGGCGTCTGCTGTAATACGCGGTAAAGCCCTTCACCGACTACGCCAAATCCAAAAAGACCAATAGACAATTCCTTTTTAGTCGTCATAAGTTCAATCATTTACAAATGCCGCAATGCCGGCATTATTTTTTTTAGGAAATGGCTGATAATTTCCCCAATCGTTTCAAATTCCAATAGAAATCCATCGTGGCCGTAGAGAGATTGAATTTCAACAAAAGTAGCGCCCGGGATATACTTCGCCAACAGTTGTTGTTCGCTCACCGGAAAGAGCAGGTCTGTTGACAAACCTATCACGAGCGTCTTTGCGGTAATTTTTTGCAACGCTTTTTCCAGCCCGCCGCGTCCTCGCCCAACATTATGCGCATCCATACTTTTACTGAGGAAGTAATAGCTAAAAGCATTGAATCTTCTAGCCAGTTTTTCTCCCTGGTAGCGCTGGTAAGATTCCGGGCGGAAATTTTCAATGTTACCGTTGAGTTGTTCAGATTGTGTCGCGGAATAAGTCGAATAATTGCGATAAGAGATCAGGGCAATGCCCCTCGCCACTTTCATCCCCTCTATGCCGGCATCTGGCTTTTTTTCCTGCCAGGTTTTATCAGCCTCAATGCTCATGCGTTGGGATGCATTGAATGCAATTCCCCATGGAGAATGATAAGCATTGGTTGCCAAGGGTATTATGTACTCGAAAAGATTGGGTTCTTCAATTGCCCACTCAAGACACTGCTGTCCGCCCATGGAGCCGCCCGTACCGATAAATATTTTTCGGATACCCAGGTGTGACTTTAGATGCTGGTAACACCGGATCATATCCCTGGTAGTAAAAAAGGGAAAATCATGATAATAGGGCTCACCGGTTGCGGAATTTTTATCCAGGGGGCCGATGCTGCCGTAACAGCTTCCCGGCATATTCACGCATACGATAAAATATTTTTCCGGTGTAAAAAGCCTTCCTTCACCAACAAGTCCGGGCCACCAATCCAATGTATTGCTGTTGGCTGTAAGCGCATGGAATATCCAAATTACATTATCGCCATTTTCATTTAATGTGCCATGAGTCGTGTAGCCCAAATTGAACCCCGGAAGTATGTGCCCGGACTCTAATTCAAAATTGCCGGAAAAATAAAAAGGCTGAACCTGGTTGCTCATCTTCTACTTTATCTTTAAGCCAGTTCTTTCGAAAAAACCTTGTTCAGCGCCTGTTCCAGGTCGGCTTTTATATCATCGATATGCTCAATGCCTACGCTGATGCGAATCTGGTTAGGCATCACACCTGCAGCTTTTTGTTCTTCCTCGCTCAACTGTTCGTGGGTAGTGGATGCCGGGTGAATGACCAGCGTCTTTGCATCACCTACGTTTGCAAGATGACTGGCGAGTTCCAGGGAATCAATAAGTTTGCGCCCATTTTCTTTTCCGCCTTTTACGCCGAAGTTTAATATTCCCCCAAATCCATTTGGCAAATATTCTTTTGCCAGTTGGTGGTAAGAACTGCTTTTAAGGCCGGGATAATCTACAAACTCTACGCTCTCGTGACTCTCCAGCCAGCCCGCCAGCTCAAGTGCATTATCTACGTGGCGTTGAACCCGAAGGGACAAGGTTTCCAATCCCTGCAATAAAAGGAATGAATTAAATGGACTTTGAGAAGCTCCGAAATCTCTTAACCCCTCCACACGGGCCCGAATTGCGAAAGCAACATTGGGAAGGCCAAGGGGATTGTTATCGCCGAAGACATCCCAGAATTTAAGGCCATGATATCCTTCGGATGGTTCAGAAAACTGCTTAAATTTTCCGTTACCCCAATTGTAGTTTCCTCCATCTACTATCACACCTCCAATTGTGGTGCCGTGGCCGCCAATCCACTTGGTAGCTGACTCTACCACGATGTTAGCGCCATGCTCGAGCGGGCGAAAAAGATAGCCACCTGCACCGAAAGTGTTGTCAACTATTAGCGGTAAATCGTATTCCTTCGCGAGGTCAGCAAATTTTTTAAAGTCAGGAATATTCAAACGGGGATTACCGATGGTTTCGAGGTAAATCGCTTTTGTGTTCTTGTCAATCTTTTTTGCGAAAGTTTCCACATCATCTCCATCTGCAAACCTGGCTTCGATACCCAATCGCTTAAAGGTTACTTTAAATTGATTATAAGTGCCGCCATATAAAAAGGAACTCGTAATAAAATTGTCACCTGATTCCATGATGTTTGTGAGCGCAAGAAACTGGGCCGCCTGCCCGGAGCCGGTAGCCACGGCTGCAACTCCCCCCTCCAATGCCGCCATCCGCTGTTCAAACACATCAGTAGTGGGATTCATGATGCGGGTATAAATATTTCCAAACTCTTTTAATCCAAAAAGGTTGGCGGCATGCTCGGCACTATCAAAGCCGTAAGAGGTGGTTTGATAGATAGGTACAGCACGTGATTTGGTTGTCGGATCAATTTGTTGTCCCGCATGCAGTTGCAAAGTTTCAAAATGATGTGAGCTCATGATTAATTTTTTTTTAATTTGAATAATTTGTTTCTATGTTACGGGGTCGGAGAAACATGGCCAGGTAAATTTTTATAGAGTTAAAAGCTGTGTGATATTTGGCTCCGGAGTAAAAATTTCAGCAAAGGATTTATTTGATAAGGATTGCAGGATAGTTTCAATTCGAATACTCCACAAAGATAGTAGGGTTTTACTTAAAAACACTTCTTAGGATCTTTGGTTTTACAATAGATTGGAAGGAGGGCAAAGGTACCATTTATGAAAGAAAAAAAAACCGGGAGCGGATTACGGGGTTATGAATTCATTACGAGGTTCAAAATTCTCCCGTAGCTATATCTTTTTCAATACATTTGAAATGCATCGGTTAAGCCGGGCTCTAAACCATTTAACCAGGGTACTAATATGTCAGTATTTTCAACACATAATTTCAAAGGGGAGAAGGCGCTTATAAGAGTTGATTTTAATGTGCCGCTTGATGATAAATTGAACATCACTGACGATACGCGAATGAAAGCTGCCGTTCCGACGATACGTAAGGTAATTGATGATGGTGGCAGCGTAATACTCATGTCGCACCTCGGCCGTCCTAAGGATGGGCCCACCGACAAATATTCCTTGCAGCATTTGGTGCCGCATTTAAAAGAATTACTTCATACCGATGTAAAGTTTGCAAATGATTGTACTGGGGAAGATGCCTCAGAAATGGCTGCCAACCTAAAACCCGGCGAGGTGATGCTGCTTGAGAATCTTCGGTTCTATAAAGAGGAAGAAAAAGGTGATAAGGCATTTGCAGAAAAGCTTAGCAAGCTTGGTGACGTTTATGTAAATGATGCTTTCGGTACGGCCCATCGTGCACACGCCTCCACTGCCGTCATTGCAGATAATTTTCCAGAGGGTAAAAAAATGTTTGGCCTGTTGATGAACAACGAAATTGAAAGTGCCGAAAAGATTTTAAATAATGCTGAAAAGCCTTTTACCGCAATCCTTGGTGGAGCAAAAGTTTCTGACAAGATCGGGATCATCACTAATTTAATGAAGAAAGCGGATGCTATCATCATTGGAGGTGGCATGGCCTATACTTTTCTAAAAGCGCAGGGCAAAGAAATTGGTAGCAGTCTTTGCGAAGAAGATAAGCTGGAACTCGCGGGTCAGATCCTCAAAGATGCCGCTTCTAAAAATATAGACTTTCTCCTGCCCATGGACAGCGTTGTCGCTGATAAATTCTCGGCAGATGCCGAAACAAAAGTTGTTTCCAACGAAAATATAGAGAAAGGCTGGATGGGGCTCGACATTGGTCCCAAAGCAATTGCAGCATTTTCTGAGCAAGTTGCAAAAAGCAAAACCATCCTTTGGAATGGCCCTATGGGCGTTTTTGAAATGGAAAAATTCAAGGGGGGCACCAGGGCGATTGCCCAGGCAGTGGCTGATGCTACTTCCAATGGAGCTTTCAGCCTCGTGGGTGGCGGCGACAGCGTGGCAGCCGTAAACGAATTTGATCTTGCAGATAAAGTGAGTTATGTATCTACCGGAGGTGGCGCCATGCTTGAATTTTTTGAAGGAAAGGGGTTGCCCGGCATCGCGGCAATTAAATGACAGAATAGCAATTTCAAATAATGGTCTGTAATTTGATAAATCAGGCTGATTTCTTTGACCTTTAAACTATAAAATCAAACAACATGAGACGTACTAGTCCAATTTTGTGGGTAATACTTGCCATCGTGCTTGTGCTCGTTTTTATCGGGTGCGGATCGTATAACAATTTGGTGG
>JBBQSI010000140.1:0-7920 GCA_038213975.1 Chitinophagales bacterium | reverse complement strand
ATGCCAGTGTTCCCGCTGGTTGCCTCGATCAAACGCGTGTCCTTGTTAATCTCTCCACGCTCCAGCGCACTGCGTATCATATTCAGCGCCGGTCTGTCTTTTACACTTCCGCCCGGATTGTTCCCTTCAAGTTTTGCATATACTTTCACGCCGGGCCTGGCGGATAAATGTTGGATTTCCACCAGGGGCGTGTTGCCGACTGTGTCTAAAATTGTTGCCATTGAAATAATTAATAAGTCACCAGTTTGCCTTCCAACACAGTGATATCGGGGCGGTGGTACACGAGTGTTCCCGGCGGGACGCTTTTTGTAAGCCAAACATTTCCGCCTATTACGCTATGGTGACCGATCACTGTATCGCCGCCAAGTATGGTGGCCCCGGAATAAATCAACACATTATCTTCCACCGTCGGATGGCGCTTTTTTCCGGACATGGTTTTTTCTACGCTCAATGCGCCGAGGGTTACACCCTGGTAAAGCTTTACGTGATTCCCGATGATAGTAGTTTCTCCTATCACAATACCGGTACCATGATCAATAAAAAAATGCTCACCAATCCTGGCGCCGGGATGAATATCGATCCCTGTTTTCGAGTGCGCATGCTCCGTGAGTATACGCGGAAGAAGAGGAACCTCTAACTGGAACAACTGGTGCGCCATGCGATAAAAGCAAAGGGCATAAAAACCAGGATAGGCCCTGATCACTTCAAACTCCACCCTGGCGGCGGGATCACCATCTATCAGGGATTGTATATCCGTATTCAGCAGGCGGTATAATTCCGGAAGGGCTTCAAAAAACTTTTCAGTGACAGCCTCGTTGTTGCAGTCCCTGCAGGCACATGTTGCATTCAATATATTCAGGAGATCATTTTGTAAGGACCTATATTCCGTCACTATTTCTTCGGCCGAATTATAATAGATCATTGATTGCTCGGGGAACAACAATCCAATCACTTTAGCGGCCCAGGCTGCAATTAATTCATTGGATGGAACGATCTCTTTCTGCTTTTGCCTGCTGAAGAGATGTTCAAAAAATTCATCGTGCATACGTCAAAATTAACGGAGTAGGCGCAGACAGTTCGTTAAAAGAGATCAGGCCTCTATCTCAATCTGCCAGGTGATAGCGGTGCCGCCCCGCCGGAGGGTTTCGGCTACCGAGCAATATTTTTCCATCGAAAGAAATGCAGCCTTTTCGGCTTTGTCCTGTGCTACACCTTTTAACGTAAAAACCACGTTGATGGCTTTCCAGAGAGAAGGCACTTTATTTTCTTCCCGCTCACCTTCCACTACAATTTTAAAAGCTTCAATATTTTGTTTCTGTTTTTTTAAAATGGCGATCATATCTATCGCACTGCAAGTCCCCAGTCCCGATAAAAGCAACTGCATTGGACGAAAGCCAAAGTTGGTGCCGCCAGACTCTTCGCTGCTATCTGTATACAGCGTGTGTTTGCTTATGTCTGTAACTGTGAAGCCGTATTCCCCTTCAGTTCTTTCCATTTCTATCCGGTTCATAATAATACTTTTATCGTTTTTGGGATGTCGGGGTCCAGCAGGTGATGATCAATTTTAACCGATCAGGCACCCTTGCAAAAATAATGGCTACAGCGAAACTTCAATGAAAAGATTGGAATGCAATCATGCAAGTCCTCTGGAAACTCACGCTCAACGATATTCATAGACAATCCTGCCCAACATGCGCTTATCTTTTGAGTAGCATATTTCTGATTCGCGCAGATTTTTTTCATTGTAATTATAGCGCCAGATGAAATAATTATTGCCCGACTCGGAGGCTGAGATCATTTGTGACGGGAAAGCGGTATCTGTGTATTCGTAAATATAGTCAGGAAGCAATTTACCAGCGAGGTCATTGAAGTGAACAACATCTGTAAGACGGTTTTCCTTGTCGTAGTAATAATAATATTTGCGGTCGGTAGTTCGGGTATCCCTCACATTCTCTGCAATGATATTCCCTTGCTCATCTTTCAAAAATGAAATGTTGGAAACAACAGTACCATTTTTCTTACGCACCATCTGTGCCGGCAGGCTGGCATCGTCATATTGATAATCTCGTGTTTCGATGATAGAACTGGTATCACCGTCTGCCGTTGCCGTGATCTTTACTGTCGAAAGCCGGCCACTGTCATCATACTTGTATTCAGTGCTACTGGTTGTAGTTGGTGTGTTATCCGTCGTGCTGATAATTTGTCCAGTGGAATTGTAGTTCGTTACCAGCACTGATTCGCCGGTGATATTTGATTTACTCATCATTTGCGATTGCGAATAATCACCCTTAATTTTTTTTTCGCAGCGAAAACCGTCGCTTGCCTCCCCGGTATTTTCAAAACTTTTGATACTGACGATTTTTATTTTTTCCTCTTTTATTATTTTAAAATCGGCTTTCAGTTGCCCGAGGTTCCAAATGTCCTTATAATAATATTGTGCACCGGACATAAGGGGAGTTAGCAAGAACGCGGAAATTATCAGGGTAAATACTTGCCATGCAGGCGATTTCATAGTAATTGATTTGCTTGTGGTCATTACAAACGTGTAAAATACCTGATTAATTTTGACGGGAATCCATAAGCCATAGTTTTAACCGCATTTTAATTGTAATATCAGCCGCCCTTAGCCGGTGTAGGCGAATACATTGTTTCTTTGTAAGAAATAACAAATGGAAGAAGCGAAGATCGCCCTGGAGCGGTTGCTGGAAATAATGAACGAGCTCCGTGAAAGATGTCCGTGGGACAGGAAACAGACGATCCATACATTGCGCCAGCAAACAATTGAAGAGACATACGAGTTGGCCGATGCGATAACTGAGAGCAACTGGAAATCAATTAAAGAGGAGTTAGGTGATCTCTTCCTGCATATTGTTTTCTATTCGAAAATCGCTGCAGAACAGGGGAAATTTACTATTGACGAAGTTATCAATGATATTTGCGATAAGCTCATCAGCAGGCATCCGCATGTATATGGGGATGTTTCCGTAGCTGACGAAGAAGAGGTGAAGCAAAACTGGGAACAGTTGAAGCTTCGTGAAGGAAAAACTTCCGTGCTGGAAGGGGTGCCGAAAACGTTACCCGCCCTGATCAAGGCGATGCGATTACAGGAGAAGGCAAAACAGGTTGGCTTTGAATGGGAAAATAAAGATGATGTGTGGAAAAAGATCAGGGAGGAGGAGCAAGAACTGGCGGAAGCCATTGCTGCGGGCGATGAAGAAAATATTACGGCTGAGGCCGGTGATGTTTTGTTCTCTTTCGTAAACTACTTTAGATTTTTAGGCGTTGATTCAGAGAATGCCCTGGAGATTACAAATAAAAAATTTATCCGGCGTTTTACAACAATGGAAACACATGCCAGTGAGGAGGGACGCAGTTTAAAAGATATGACGCTGGCAGAAATGGATGCAATGTGGAACGAGATCAAAAAACAAAATTCAGACCGTTAAGCTTAATAAATTCCAACACCTTTTTTGGTCGGAATGGCTTTCTGCTGCTCATTGCTGCGTGGTTGCTGACCATTTCTTTTATTATAGATAATTACTGGAGCAACATTGCTACTTCCGCATCTGTACAGCGGTCTATCCAACGGAATATAGTAACCGCGGAAAAGGAAATCGAAGAATTTTACCAGGATTCTCTCTATTTAAAAAAACTTATCCAGGGTACTTATGATGATAAGGAACTCGACGAACTAGTTAAAAAGGATTATTTCATTTTTGTTTACAAGATTTCTCCTCAGGAAAAGCGGCAGCCGGTTTTCTGGAACACGCAGGTGATAGAACCACCTGTTGGCCTGATACGTGAATCACAAGCACCCGCCTTCGAAAAACTGACCAATGGCTGGTATGTTGTCCAGAAAAAAAATTTTCAGACCGCCGGAAGTTCTGTGTTCGAAATAGTGACGTTGATACCTGTAAAATGGGAGTACTATGTAGAAAATCAATATCTCTCCAACACCTTTGCCTCCGTAGAAAATGAAGAACATAACTATACCGTAAGCCTTACGCCCACAAACCTTCCTATCCGCGATGCGCATGGCCAGGTGATCTTTTACCTTGATAAGATCAAGGAGGTGAATGCTGCACAGACAAATGTGATTTCACTTTGGTTCAGGATTTTTGCGGCGGTGCTTGTGCTCTTTTTTGTGCATAAGCTGGGAAAGTTTTATGTAGAAAGAAAAGGTTTTTTGACGGGCACAACAGTGCTCGTAGCCTCCGTGATTTTTCTGAGAGCTTTGAGTTACTTTTTGCCAATTCCGCTGGACTTTAAGCAGTTTGAACTCTTTAGCCCCGATATTTACGGGTCTAATATTGTGCTGCGCTCGCTGGGTGACTTGTTGATAAACTCACTTCTGTTTATCTGGATCGTTCTTTTTCTCCGCTATTATTTTGGTAAGGGCTTTACAGGAATCATATTCGATAGCGAGCAGAAGAAATGGATTGCCGTTTGCGTTCTCTGTATTTTGATGATAGGCTTCACCATTGTCTGTGGAAACATTGTAGGCAGCCTGGTTTCTGATTCGCATATATCTTTTGACGTAATTAATTTCTTTTCTCTTAACATCTATTCCGTTATCGGGTTTATTGTGCTGTGTTGCGTTGCAACGGGCTATTTTTTCCTGATCCAGATATTACTTCACCCAATTAAAAATGAAATTAAGCCCAAGGGATACACGGTGTACCTGGTGATCTCTATCCTGGGCCTGTTAATGCTCACGTTTCTGTTTCACACACCTGTTGTAGCTTTTAACCTTGGATTACTTGCCTGGTTATTATTCTTCATCTATCTGCTGAATTTTAATTACCTGTCCCTGCAGGCCTTTAACCTTATTTCTTCCCGCTACGTGTTCTGGGTATTTTTCTTTTCGGTTTCCATTACTGCTGTCATTATTTTTCACAATCGTAGCAAAGAGTTAGAACAAAGGAAAGTGTTTGCGGAAAACCTGGCTATAAAAGCTGACTCTTTTGGCGAGTTAATGATGAACCTGATCCTAACTGATTTTAACTCACAATTTTTAACCAAAGCATACCCACGCCTAAAAAAACCTATACAGAACCAGCTATTGAAAGACAGCCTGGTTAATGAAAACTTTTCAGGTTACTTAAACAAGTTTGACACCCGTATTTACACGTTCGATAGGCACGAGATGCCCCTGTACAACAGTGATTCTGTCAGCTATGGTGCACTTAACACCATCATCCAGACACAGGGAAAGAAAACAGAAATCCCGAACTTGTATTATTACGATGTTTCTTATGATCGTTTCAATTACATCAGCAAGAAAAATATAAATGACAGCGCTGGAAATATTTTAGGATACATATTCATAGTATCAAAACCCAAAAAATACAAGAGCGATGCTTTGTACCCGGAACTTTTTTCAAAAGGTAATAACAACTCAATTGAGAGTTCTTCCATCTACGCATTCGCTATTTATAATAAGAATCAATTAAGCAACAGCTACAATGATTACGCTTTTCCTACATCGATAGATTCGTCACAGTTCGCGTACAACGAGTTTCGCACCGTAACAAATGACGGCTATGAAGAGCTTTGGTATAAAGCAAATGCCGATAAAGTAATCGTAATCGCACGGCAGGATAATTTTTTTATTGAGTCAATTACCCTGTTTGCATATTTGTTTTGTTCGTTTCTGCTGATTACCCTCATCTTTAACGTACTCAATCACCTCTTAACTGACAGGCTGTTTACGGAAGATTACCGCTCCTTTTTTCAGTTCACGATCAGGAACCAGGTGCATGGCACAATCATCATCATCAGCATATTTTCTTTCATAGTCATAGGCGTCACCACGATACTTTTCTTTATCAGCCGCTATCATAGCAACAACCGTGAGAAACTTAGCCGAACCATCCACGTAATGGAAACACAGGTTCGTAATTCTCTCGATAGCATTCCGCTTACGCGTTTACAGATTGACAGCTCGGAGCGCTACACTGATGCCCGCCTGGAACAAACGATCAATACCGTAGCTACTATTCATGCTGCCGACATGAACCTGTACGATCTTAATGGTGACCTGAAAGTATCCTCACTTCCACTGCCATATAAGAAGGGGATATTGAGTGAAAAAATGGATCCCGTCGCTTACTTCCACCTTAATAAATTGAAGGACGTACAGTTTTTCCAGGAGCAAAAAATCGGTGAGCTGGAATATCTGAGTAATTACGTTCCGGTGCGGGACGACAAAGGGAATGAATATGCATATATCAACATCCCTTATTTTGAGTCTCAGAACCGATTGCAGGATGAGATATCAAATTTCCTTGTGACAATCATAAACCTGAACGCCTTCATATTCCTAATGGCGGGTATCATCGCGTTATTTATCACCAACAGAATTACACGATCTTTCTCCCTGATCGGCGATAAAATGAAAGAAGTAAACCTGGAAAAAAGAAATGAAGAGATCGTCTGGAACCGTGATGATGAAATTGGAGAGTTAGTAAACGAGTACAACAAGATGGTAAAAAAACTGGAGGTGAGTGCCGAATTGTTGGGTAGGAGTGAACGGGAGGGTGCATGGCGGGAGATGGCGCGGCAGGTCGCCCATGAAATAAAGAATCCACTCACTCCTATGAAGCTAAACCTGCAATACCTGCAAAAAGCAATCGACAATAATTCACCGGAAGTAAAGAATATTTCTGTCTACGTGGCGAATATTTTGCTCGAGCAAGTAGATCACCTTGCACAAATTGCCGGCGACTTTGCGCAGTTTGCGAACATCGGTAATTCTAATCTCCAGTTATTTGATGTCAACCGAACCTTGGCAAATGTGGCTACGCTCTATTCTGCTGACTCGCGGGTGAATACCAATATTAGCTTACATCCGCGTGAGCTATTGATTGCGGGAGATAAGACCCAGGTAAACCGGCTGTTCACCAACCTCTTACAAAATGCCGTGCAATCAGTTCCCGAGAATAGAAAAGCATTCATTGAGATTGCAAGTGATCAAAGTATGAATAAGGCATTGGTAGCCATAAAGGACAATGGCAGTGGTATCTCAACGGATATGCGCACCAAAATTTTCACGCCAAACTTTACGACCAAAACTTCTGGTACGGGCCTCGGACTTGCGATGTGTAAAGGAATCGTAGAAAAAATGAACGGTAAAATATGGTTCGAAACAGTGGAGAATAAATCGACGGTATTCTTTGTGGAACTTCCACTTGTTGAGGCCTGATCATTTTATTTTTTTGTGTTAGCGGCAAGAAATTTTTCAAACTCTTTCAAAGAAAAACTGCTGAGATTTTTTTCTTTTGGCAACAGGCCTTTTTGGGCAGCAAGCACTCCATACCGCACGTTGTCAAATTCAGGGATTGAATGGGCATCGGGATCGATGGATAGCATTACGTTTCTCTCCAGGGCATACGCGATGAATTCCCAGTGCATATCAAGTCTTCTTGGATGGGCGTTTATTTCGATGACGACCTGGTGTTCTGCGCAGAGATCTATTATTTTCTTGTGATCTACAGGAAAGCCTTTTCTGCTCAGCAAAAGGCGGCCGGTCATATGCCCCAGGATTGTCGTGAACGGATTTTGGATCGCGTTGGTAAGGCGGGTCATTGCTTTTTCCTCCGGCATTTTCAGGTTGGAATGTACAGATGCAATTACCAGGTCAAAAGTAGAAAGTATGCCGTCACTGTAGTCAAGACTACCGTCATTCAGGATATCGCTTTCTATGCTTTTAAATATTTTAAAGGGAGAAAGTTTAGCATTCAGTTCATCCACCAGGGCGTGTTGCGCCTTCACGCGGTCTTCCGTTAAACCCTGTGCATAGGAGGCTGACTTACTATGATCGCTGATCACCAGGTATTCCAACCCCCGTTCAATGCAGGCACTTGCCAGTTCTTCCAGTGTATTGGATCCGTCGCTCCAATTACTGTGGCAATGAATAAT
>JBBQSI010000139.1:0-7923 GCA_038213975.1 Chitinophagales bacterium | reverse complement strand
CTGAGTATGTTTAAAGTGAAAGACCAGGAAGCAGTTTTGGAAAAGATGAAAGAAAAGTCCAGTGAAATCCGTGGTGAACTCGGTAACGAAATGCGACACCAGCTCCGCATTATTCCGCACCTGACTTTCTATCTCGACGATACCCTCGATTATGTCTTCAAAATTGAACAGCTATTGGATAATATTAAGAAAGAAGACAGCAAAATCAATATTGATAAAAAAGGATAATCACCCTCCATTTTGTATTTGAAATTTGCCTGGCGTTACTTCCGGGCTAAAAAAAGCACAAACGCGATCAATATCATTTCATGGGTCACGGCAGGGGTAATTGCTTTTTCCACGATGTGCCAGGTGTTGGTACTAAGCGTCTTCAATGGCTTTGAAGGACTTGTACAATCTCTTTATTCCAATTTCTACGCAGATGTAAAAGTGTTGCCCGCCAAAGGCAAATCGATCTTCCTGGATCAAGCTCTTATTAATAAGCTTAATGACTTTCCGGGTGTGAAAGGTATTTCCTTGCAGGCGGAGGAGAAGGCGCTCTTACAAAGCGGCGAGCAACAAACGGTGGTACTGTTAAAAGGTGTTGACAGTAATTATTACCGTGTTTCCGGCGTTCCGAATAATATGATGCATGGCGCTTTTGACGTGGGCACAACTGATGATCCAAAATTGGTTATGGGCTCCGGGATTGAATACGCAATGGGTGTGGAGGCAGACCGAAATCTTTTCCCTGTGACTGTATTCCTGCCAAAAAAAACCGGCAAAGCACGCTCGGGGGCTTTATCTGCACTCAGCGAGGGAAATGCACATACCTCGGGCAGTTTCGCGATCCAGCAGGATTTTGATAATAAATATGTGATCACCAACCTTGGCTTCCTGAAGCAGCAAATGAATTATGACTCAAATGAGTATCGTAATGTAGAAATATCGCTTAAGGACTCCGAACATTCACAGGAATTCGCAGCCAGTTTGCAAAAATATTTGGGTGGAGATTTCAAAGTTCTCACCAAGTACGAGCAAAACACAAGTCTTTACAATTCAATGCGGCTGGAGAAATGGGTGATCTATGCGGTTCTTACATTGATCTTAATTATTGCAGCCTTCAATATGATAGGTGCGTTGACAATGTTAGTACTGGAGAAGCGCAAGGATATCAGCGTATTGCAGTCGCTGGGCGCAGACAGGAATCTCGTCAGAAAGATTTTCCTGAGCGAGGGTCTTTTACTCGCTGTTGCCGGATCATTTGTCGGCGTGGGACTGGCATTGCTAATTTGTTACTTGCAAATGAAATACCAGCTAATTAAACTCGCAGGTGCTTCCTTTCTTATTAACTATTTTCCAGTGAAGGTGGTGGCCACAGATGTGCTCTTGGTAATTCTCACAGCAATGATTATTGCTTTTACCGCCGCATGGTTCCCGGCTCAAAAAGCATCAAGACAGCTTTTTAGCCTCAAGACTTAAACTAATAATCGCCAACCGTCTCTTGGAGCTGCGCCATGGCTTTCTTGTATTGCTCTTCGCTTGGAGCAGAGCCGTGCCACTCGTGGTTATCTTCCATAAAGTCCACTCCTTTCGCCATGATCGTTTGCATAATAATTACAATTGGTTTGCCTTTACCGACGAACATTTTTGCTTTGCGAAGGGTAGATACTACGTCCTCCATATTGTTACCATCCATCTCAAGCACTTCCCAATGAAAGGCGAGGAATTTTTCTTTCAGATTATCCAGCTTCATTACGCTCTCTGTAGTTCCGTCAATCTGCTGATGGTTACGATCAACCGTTGAAATCAGGTTGTCTACCTTGTTCATAGCAGCGTACATGATAGCCTCCCAATTTTGCCCCTCGTTCAGCTCTCCATCTCCATGCAGGGAATAAACTATGTGATCGTCGCCATTCAACTTTTTGGCTGAAGCCGCACCAATTGCCACGCTCATGCCCTGGCCTAATGATCCGGAGGCAACTCGGATACCGGGCAAGTGCTCAGCCGTAGCCGGATGTCCTTGTACCCTTGAATCAATCTTTCTGAAGGTGCCTAACTCTTCGAGGGGAAAATATCCTGCCCTGGCCAATGTACTATACCATACGGGAGAGATATGCCCGTTGGAAAGAAAGAAAATATCTTCTCCTTTTCCGTTCATATCAAAACCTTCTTTACGATCCATAATTTCAAAGTAGAGGGCGGTAAAAAAATCTGCGCAACCCATTGATCCTCCGGGATGCCCGCTTTGCGCCTCATATACCATCCGCAGGCAGTCTCTCCTTACCTGGGTGGCCAATTTTTCCAATTCTGCTATTTCCATTTGCATAAATTTTTCACCCGCGAACCTACGCCAATTTTGCCAATAGGCTTTTTTTGAATTGTCCAATAAACCGGGTGACCGTCGATATTTTTTTTAAAAGATTTTGAATACTGAAATTCTCATATATTTTTGCAGTCCAACCCTTAGAAATTTTTCCCTCTTTTTTTGCTCCGAATATCTCCAGAGAAACAATGCCTGCGGAATTAAGCGATTTCGTTTTAGCAGTGTTCCAGATCTCCTTTGCACCTTATTAGTTGTTTCAGTAAATCTTGCATCGCAAAGAAAATTATGTTTAGAAGTATAATCATATTTGGCGGACTCTTATTGATTTTTAATTTTTCTTCAGCTCAAAAAAAGAACGAGATATGATGTATGCCTGTCAATTGGTTGCGGGGGCTTCTGATGGAGTAAACCAGGCGGTGGTGCATCATTACCTCGGAATGGGCGATAAATTTTGGGACTTCCAAACTTCGTGGAAGAATAAGTATCAAGATTATGACAATGGCGATTATCGGCCCGCTTTTTTTGGGTCAAAATCATTTGCGGTTGGGCTTACCGATGGCTATCACCTCACGCGGATGGTTGACCGTTCGTTTACTACCGCCTCACTTGCTTTTTGTATTTGCGGTAAAAATGACTGGAACTCAATCATCCGCAAACTACTTGTGTCTGCCGCGGTGAATCGTGCAGGCTTCGCGCTTACGTACAACGTAATTTTTAAGAGAACTCCAGAGTAACTATTCAGGTTACCCGAAAATATTTCAATCCACTTTCCTCCCCGAAAACTTTACTGTCCTGAAAAGAGAGCCATTTTATTATGAAAATATCGGGCTTTTTCATGCGAAGATTTTTCAATGCCGGTTTCCTGGTATTGTGTTTCATAATGCAATATGGCGTGCAGAAATCCTTTGCACAATCCAGGAGTTATCAGCTCGTCTACTCAGACAATATTCGCGGTGGCTGCACAATGTTTGGGAATACCTTAATGCAGGTGGTGAACAATGGGATACCAAACCTTACCAAGATGAATGGCAACTCCTACAATGGAAGTAGTGTGTATGGCAATGACAACGAGAATATGCAATACGTGGATATTGACTCCCTGCAGCCATTCGGAAACACTACGAGGAATTCATCGTCTGCGGTGCTCAATTTGCCGGCAGGAAAAAATACGATTAAGATCGCAAGGCTATATTGGGGCGGTTATGTCAAAAACTCAGACTTTGACCTGGCCGCAGATTCTAATAAAACAATTAGGATCCGGAAAGGTAACGACGTAGCATACACGAATTTCCCGGCAGTATTGCTTGACCAGATAAGCACCGCAATTGGGTATACCGAATACCAGGCATATGCCGACGTGACCTCACTCCTACAAAAAAATGGCGCCGGTAATTACCAGGTAGGCAATGCGGCACTCAGTACCGGAGCGGTCGGAGGGGGTAATCATGGAGGATGGTGTGTAGTGGTGGTGTATGAAAATGATCAGGTTGCCTACAACAGCATCCGCATGTACGATGGCTTCGAACAGATTTATGATGGCTCACTTCCCCTTTCCCGGCAGGTAACGCTAAATGGGTTAGATGTTCCATCCGGAGAACTGGAGGCCGGTGATGCAAGGATGGGAATTCTCACCTGGGAAGGCGACGCGAACCTCAGGAAAGATTACCTGAAAATTAATAATCATCTTTTTTACAATGCCATGAACCAGGTTGATAATCCCTGGAATGGTACGATATCAGATAACGGAGTTTCGGTGAGCAGCCGGATCCCGGATTACAGCAATCAGATGGGTGTAGATATTGACATGTTTGACGTAGGCTCAGGATTTGGCATTGATCCAAATGCTACTTCCGTGAATCTTGAATTTGGAACCGAGGCCGATCAATATTATCCCGGAGTTTTTATGTTCAGCATCAGAATGAAAGATCCAAAGGTGAGCCTTGATATAGATGTCGACGACGAAAATCACAATGCTATACCCGAGGTCAACGAGACACTCACCTACACATTGCGGGCTTTGAACAATGGTGTCGGTACTGCGCATGATGTAATTGTTTACGATACTTTGCCGGCAAGCGTAAGGTTCGTGCCGGGGTCACTGATCACATTGGATTTATCAGGCAGAATCAAACATCTTACAGATGCCGCAGATGAAGACGCTGCAGAAATTATCGACGATGGCATTCAAATAACCCTTCGTTTCCGGCCCGGGTTAAATGAAATGGCGGGCGGAAGCCTGGCATCAGGAGAGATGTATAAGTTGTGGTTCCAGGTAAAAATCGCCGACCCCGGCCCCGGGCGTGCAATGCCTTCCATTATAAATATTGCACGGCTTTATGCTAAATCAGACGCAGGTGTTACTTTTATCGATGATGGATTTTCATTCCTAAATCCTGAAGCAGGACCCCTCCCGGTATTTCTTACAAACTTTTCCGCAATAAAAAATGGGGAAAATGTCTCGCTGGAATGGATTACGTCAATGGAAATAAACTGCAGGAATTTTAATATACAAAGCAGTAGCGATGGAAAAAATTTCAAACAAATTGCATCGCTTAATGGATACGGCACCAGTGCAGTGGAACATCGTTATACATTTACCGATCACCCTGATCAGAAAGAGAATATCGTTTTTTACCGGCTGGTACAGGTAGACGTTGACGGGAGAAACAACTTTTCCAATGTTCTCCAGGTCCGGATGAATACTGATAATGCCTCAATTAAAGTCTTCCCTAATCCTTTTGCAGACAAAATTCAGCTTTTCGTTCAATCGCAGGATCGGGCTACAGTGGCCAATGTGAAAATCTATAATGTGGCAGGCGTGTTAGTCAAACAATTTTTGGTGAAAATAGTAGCTGGAAAAAATGTAATCGAGCTGACGGGCGTCGCCTTTCTTTCAAAAGGCAGCTACCTGCTTCAAGTTTGCGGAGAAGGCCTGGCAGTAAGTCAACAGATCATTAAACAGTAGCACTACAAATTCATGTAACTCTTTAAAGCATTTACATAATTTTCGAAGGCAGTGATTCCCTGGCTGGTTATACGACAGTTTGTTTGAGGGTAATTATTTAAGAATTGCTTTTTGATATCGATGTAGCCGGCTTCCTTCAGTTTATTTATCTGCACACTCAAGTTCCCAGGCGTTGCATTTGTTTTTTCTTTTAAAAAAGTAAAGTCAGCTTCTTTCAAACTGATGAGCACAGACATTACGGCCAGCCTTAGCTGTGAATGAAGAATAGGATCCAGGTTTTTAAAATCATTCTCCAAATTGTCAGGTTCATTAGCGGTCAACGACATAGGCGAAGATTTTAAGGTAATACAACCGAAAGGCTTTTGTAAGGAACACGATCTGAATGTTGCGCCCTAAGTATGTATCCCGGGATTAGCCAGGCAATAACGACGGCCATGCCAATCAATAACAGGTGATATTCATTCGGCACAAAAGTAGAGGCGACTGCCAGGATCCAACAAGCTATCCCACCATAACGCAATGGAGCGAATCGCAAAATAATTCCTGAAAGATAAGTCGGAAAGCCATACATCACCAGGATAACCGGGTTGATAGCGACGAACATTTCAAAACGGATAAGTATGAAAATGATAATGGCTGTGCAGATAACAAATGTCAGCCAAATGGCTCCGCGAAGACCATCAGTATAATTAGTGAAGCGCCTTTGTTTGATCTTTTTTCGGAGGTAATAAATTTGATAAACCGTCACTCCCCAGGTGACGAACCAAATAAAATAGCCCTTATAATTATCGAAAAAGTATTGACTTGCAAACTGAAAAAGACAGCAAATGAGTACTACCCATCCCCACAAAATGTAAAGCGTACCGTTTTCGTTGAAGCGATTTCTTACATTGTTGATCATCGAAGTAATCAACCTCAGGCTGTCATCTTCATTGAAATGCTCTGTTTCCACGGAAATTGGTTATTTATATTGGGCCATAAAATATTCCAGTGTCTGTCCTCCCCATGCCGGAGAGATATCAGTTTCAGGTTTAAAATTCTTGTACAAAGTGTCTGCTGAGATAAAGTAATCCCTGGCAGCTTCTTTACCGCCACCGAAAGTTTCGGGCGTATAAAATGTATTTTGCGCCATCAGCATTACAGGCCGCGGATTAGTCGGATCCTGCGCTTTTGATTTTTCTATGTACTCTGAGATGGGGGGACCATAACTGGCATACCGTGATTGCGGATCTACCATCATGTGAGCTGTGGCAATCATACTACGCAACACATTCGTTTCCGAATTGTCTTTTCCATAAATTGATTCTGCTTTTTCCACCAATTCCTGCGCACGGTCTGCAAGGGCATCGTTCTTAGAATAATCCTGTGTAAGCAATCCTTGCAATACCGTAGCATAAGCGGCATAGTAATATGGTAGCCACTGGTTTTTTTCCGCATCGCCGATTCTCGTGAAATTGTTTGCCACCTCCGCTGCGTTCTTTTTCACAACTATCGAGTCGAGCATGGAAATATTTTTTTTCATCGCTCCTTCGTACCTGGTACTTTGTCCAAATGAATAATTGACGATAAATATTACTACCAGAAGGGATACTAACTTTTTCATATTGATCTTTTTATTTGTTTTGATTCTGTTTGTTTTTGAGCTTTTCGTACTCAGTTTCTGCCCGTTTATTTGTGTTACCATATGCGCCCAGGTAATGAAATATCAGGGCAATACCCCAACCTGCCATCGGCCAAACGGGCCAGGGAATACTGCTTCGTTGAAAGACCGGGGTGTCTGATGACCGCAAACTGATATAATACATTGTCCAGAAAAAAATGATCATCACGAAGTATATCAGGGCGTGATATCGAAAGGATGCTCTTTTTTGTGCCGTCCTCCATAATTTGGGATCGCGAGATTGGCGGAGTTGCTCAGGTGTTTGCTCCAAAGATTTGTTCTCCATAGTTTGTCTTATTAAAGGTTATTATTTATTGCATTTTGCGTTCTATCTATGCCGATACTGATAAAGCAACCGAGGTAGAGAAATTGTTTTGATGGTGGAGTGACGGCAACTTTGCTTTTTCCATTTGCAGAATAATTATACGTATAAACAATCTCCGCACCAAGCACATTCGTTAGAGAAAGTACAAAAACCGTAAAGGCTTTGGCCCCCGTTTTGCCCAAAGATGGCAGGTAGTTTACACTCAGGCTCAAGCTATTAAAATCTTTAGTACGCCCTTCATCAAAGATCTTAAAATTGCTGAAGTTGTCATATCTGATATCATAGTAAGGCCTGCCGGTGGCATAGGTATACGAGGCATTGAATTGCGTTTTCAGGTTTGTTACAAATTTTTTCATCACTAACGAAGCTGTATGTTTTGCCACGAATGGCGGCTCAATTGCGGACGGGTAATTGAGGAAATCTCTTTTTGTATCCAGGAAAGAATAGCTAACCCAGTAATCAAAGTTTTTAATGGTCTTCTTATCCCTCCAAAAAAACTCGATCCCTTTCGCATCACCGAATCCATTGTTGCTAGCTGCAATAAATCTTCCATTTACGTCATCTGTCTTAAAAAGATCATTATATTTTTTATAAAATAGCTCTGTTCTAAAAGTTCGGTTATTAGTTAGCTTTTGGTATTGCAATATATAATGTGTGGCCCTGGCATA
>JBBQSI010000138.1:0-7928 GCA_038213975.1 Chitinophagales bacterium | reverse complement strand
CCCTGGGCTTTGAAATACGGAATTACGGCATGCGCTCCGTGAATATAGCCCATCAGATTTGTACGGATTACCTGGTCGTGAACCTCAACAGGTGTTTCATCAAAGGCACCCATTGCCAATACCCCGGCATTATTTATCCAGATATCAATTTCTCCGGTAAAGCTGCAGGCAGCAGAAGCAAGTCCTTTAACAGCTGCGGAATCGGTGACGTCAATCTTTACGGAAACTGCCCTTCCGCCCAGTTCTTCACATTCCAGCAACACCTCTTCGAGGGTATCCGGTCTGCGGGAAGCAAGAATCAGGTTTGCGCCATGCCTGGCAAATTCCAGTGCTGCAGCCCTCCCTGCACCACTTGATGCACCCGTAATTACTACAGTTTTGCCGTGAAGATTTGAATTTCTGCCTGGTTGGAATGCCGGATTCTTCATGTAAGTGTTTCTTTACATATCCTTATTCAACTTTCAAGCCAGCAGATGGTGAAGGAGGGTTCATTTTAACTTCCCTTTCCGCAGGGAGTATTTGTAAAAGCTTTCGACTTTTGTACGCGCCCATGGGGTTTTGCGCAGGAATTTCAAACTTGATTGCACCGAAGGATTGATCAAGAAACAGTTCACCGGGATTGCTTGTCCCAATTCTTCCCAGCCATAACTTTCATATAGATGTGTAACGATTTTCTCAAGTGTTAGTCCGTGAAGCGGGTCCTTTGAATTGGCATCCATACTTAATGTTAATGAGAGCGCTTGGCTTTCGCCACGAAGGTACCCGGATTTTGGTTTATTGAACAACACGCAAGTTGTCAATTCTTGTCA
This sequence comes from Chitinophagales bacterium, assembly GCA_038213975.1. Lineage (GTDB taxonomy): Bacteria > Bacteroidota > Bacteroidia > Chitinophagales > Chitinophagaceae > Ginsengibacter. The sequence continues at coordinate 7,119 of JBBQSI010000138.1, read as the reverse complement.
CCAGTTGCAAGATGAATATATTTATTAAGAATTATGACCAGTAAAATGGCGACCAGGTCTGGTGCTGTGTTAGGAATTGTAGAAGCTCTTTCCGGCTTCAGCAAAAAAAACATGGCTCAAAATGTAGCACTACGCCTGGCAGACGCAATGCAGTTGGTTTGCTTCAATTGTTCTAATTGCCGGAAAATGTAAAGTTTAAGTCATTCTATAATGTCTGAAATGAAAATTTTTAAATTGCCGTCGAAGGCAACACTTTGTATTGTATTTCTTTCGGGATTGTGTGCCTGTTACAATGCAAGAAATACCGGAAAAATCGGAATGGAATTTTCGGATAATAAAGTTATTGCGCATCGGGGTGCATGGAAAAATACCGGTGCACCACAGAATTCGATTGCAGGGCTTGAACATGCAATCCGCCTGGGTTGTGCCGGTTCCGAATTCGATATTCGTTTAACCGCGGATGAGGTGATGGTGATTAACCACGATGCCGATCATGAGGGTATGGACATTGAAAAATCGACCTATGCCGCTTTACTCGAAAAGCCATTAACGAACGGGGAAAAGATTTCAACGCTTGAGCAATATCTCCGAAGCGGGTTGAATCAGCGAACAACCAGGCTGGTGGCCGAAATCAAACCATCACCCGCTGGTAAAAATCGGTCCCTGCTGCTTGCCAGCAAAGTAGTTGAAATGGTGAAGAAGCTGAATGCATCCGCACATATCGTTTATATCAGTTTCGATTATGATGTGATGAAAAAAGTAAAAGAGCTTGATCCGAACGCTTCGGTTCAATATCTGAATGGCAATATTCCTTCGGAGCAATTAAAAAAAGATGGAATCGATGCCGACTATCACTTTTCAATTTTCAATACCAAACCAGGCTGGATCGCCGACGCCCGTCGGCAGGGTGTTATTGTAAATGCGTGGACGGTAAACAACGCTGCAATGATGGAAGACTTCCTTAACCAGGGAATTGATTTCATCACAACCGATGAACCAGAGAAGATGATTGAGCTACAGGCAAAACGGAAAAAGGCTTTGCCTGGCGGGTGATTCACCGGAATACAACTCAATATGTTATTTCAACTGGTTTCCATATTTGACCTGATCGACCAAGTATGCCGATGGTGTGCGTTCCTGCTTTTTGTCAACTAAATAAAATTTTGCCTTTAAAATTATAATATGTAATACAAACATGACATTTATGCGACAAAATTCTTTCCCATATTCATATTGGACAAAGTATTTGGGGTTGTTGATAGTTGCAGCCGGAATCATTAGCTTTTGCCTTCAATATCATAAGAAAGGGATTTTTGATATAAATGAATCTATTACTCACCTCTATAATTATCTTTAATCTTATAAAAGTTGAACGGGCAAGACATAATATTACACAAGCAGAATTAGCTCAAAAAGTAAAAGTTGCACGAAAAACTATTATTGCAATTGAAGCTGGCAGATTTGTCCCATCAACACTGCTAGCTTTTAAAATTGCTAAAGTCCTTAATTGCAAAACAGACGAAATTTTTGAACTTGAAGAAAAGGACTGGCTGTAATGAAGGGTGAGGCATAACGCACAACATTATTGTGAATGCAATATCCTTTTCGTAATTTGTAAAGCATCCGCAGTCCTTGTTTAACTCCTTCGTATTAATACACCCACAGTCAACTTAAATCTGGTTCACTTACATTAAATGCACAATTTTAAAACCCTGGGTATGAAAAAGAGTTTCCTTCTATTTTGTCCCTTGTTCCTTTTACTAATGCTTTTCAACGAAAAGGAAACAACCTATGATGCAGGGGATATTCAAAAAATTAAACTCAACAATGCGCTGGATTGTGGTCCGGGTACAGACGACCAAACTAAGCTGGCAGCTAATTCAAGATTCATCGTTTTATTACCGGGCTGGGGAAATCACGACTACTCCATATCAACGAAAGAAGACAGTGCACAGATATTTTTCAACCAGGGGCTGAGCATGTATTACAGTTATCATTTAAGTGAAGCAATTGCTTCATTCAGGGAAGCAGGCCGGTTTGATAGTAGTTCTGCGATGGCTTACTGGGGCCAGGCACTAGCAATGGGACCCAGCTATAATTCGGGTTATCTGTACAAGATGAATCCCAGGCTGGAAAAGATAATATCCGTGATGAATCAACATGCCAGGAATGCATCTCCTAAAGAAAAAGACCTGATAGCAGCAATGAATGCCCGCTATGATATCAAAGATGCCGAAGACAAAAGAAGAGATCAACTCAATATGAATTATGCCGAGAAAATGCGATCTCTTGTAAAGAAGTATCCTGAAGATCGGGATCTGAAAGCATTGTATGTTGATGCGGTGATGTTAATACATCCATGGAGTTTCTGGAACAATAACGGCACAGCGAAACCATGGACGGAAGAGCTGGTGCGCTACGCTGAAGAAATACTTGCAGAAGATCCGCATCATCCTGCAGCATTGCATTATTACATCCATTTAACAGAGGCCTCCCGAAAACCAGAAGTGGCGCTTGCAAGTGCTGATTCCTTACGAAAATTGTATCCCGGTGTTGCACATATGGTTCATATGTCGAGTCACGAATACGAACGTATTGGATACTACTCAAAAGGAGTAAAAGCAAATGAGGAGGCAGATAATAGTATCGTTCAATATGACTCGTTAGCTAAAGGCTATTTGACGTTGAATCATGTTCCTCACTACTACGCAGTTGAGGCGTATTGCGCGTTAAGTGGCGCGATGTATAAAAAAGGAATGCCGAAAACGATGACCTGCCGCAAAAGCATGGAGCCATCGATGCAGAATTTCAGGTCACAATACCAGTATATGTTTCCTTCGCTGGCATGGGTGAGGATGGGTAAATGGCAAGATATTCTGGCAGATACTACTTCAATAAATAAGGACTGGATTTTTGCATCCATTCTTGATGACTTTTCAAAAGGAATGGCCTATGTCAAAACGGGTAACTTTTCAGAAGCCGAAAAATTACTAAAGAACATGCGTGAAAAAATGCGTGATAAGATTTTATTGAAGCCAATAACGCCTTTTGCAAGCAGTCCATCTGAAATTTCGCAAGTTCCACTTCATATCCTCGCAGCAAATCTGCAATACGAACAAGGCGATTACAAAAGCGCTATCATTGAAATAAAAAAAGCGATCCAATCTGAAGACAGTCTTTTATATGCCGAACCAAAAGCGTGGATCCTGCCTGCCCGGCAATACCTGGGAGCATTTCTTCTTGAACTAAAAAAACCGGCCCAAGCAGAAGCTGCATATCGCGAAGACCTTGTTTGGAATCCGGGCAATGGCTGGTCTGTTTTAGGCTTATACCAGTCACTGAAAGCCCAGGGAAAAACAACTGAATTAGCTGCTCTGAAAGCCCGTTACATGGAATCATTTTCAGAAGCAGATGAGGTACCGATAGCTTCGGCCTACTGATCATTCTCATCAGCTTAAGTATACTTCAGAAGCACCGTTGCTAAATTACGCTTCCGAAACCCGCGCGATCAGCATTCCATTGCACGAATAAAATCATCGTTCTACTGCATGCGGCTTCAGGTCGCTTGGAGTCCGTAACACTTCAATGTTGCGATCCCGGTAGCGCATCATCCGGTTAGGAATTAATACCTTATCACTGACTAATGACACTGGTCAATAGAAAGAAATCTTCCGGAAATGGCATTTTTCCTGGATGTTTATTTTGCTGAAAACTGAAAAGTCCTATTTTTGCAGCCCGCAAGGGAATTTTGAGTTCCGGAGTTTAACAAGAACTGTATCGCTCAAAGTTTACATATTCCTCCTTAGCTCAGTTGGTTAGAGCATCTGACTGTTAATCAGAGGGTCGCCCGTTCAAGTCGGGCAGGGGGAGCTTGGAAATCAAGCGGTTATGAGAAATTCATAGCCGCTTTTTTGTTTTGTGACCACAAATGTGACCATAACAAAAATGTGACCACAGATTGAAAAAATGTGACCACGGAACTAAAAAACTGGTACTACTTCAAACAATCCTTTCTTTTGAGTTTTTGCGGCGAATGCTAATGTTTGAAATTCTGGCAATGCTTCGCAGAAATAACGGCTGTATGGTTTCGCATAACCTTCTCTAATCATCATCTCGTTAATGCAAGTCCCATCTTTTAAAAACACATAAGCTAAAGTTCTGCCGTAGCTATCATAACATCTTTTCTTTTCCATTTTAATTGTTACAACGCTTCCGACCGGTACGAGACTTGATAAAAATTCTTTGGATTGGATGCCTAATTGAAGAAGTAATTCACCAGGCAAATGTGTTTCCCTTTCATCTTGAAATAGCTTTCTTGAACGTTTTGTTTCTGGTGCATCAATGCCAATTAACCGGATTTCTTCTTCCTCCTGATTAAACATATTTTGAACAATTAAGCCATCACCATCTACAATTTTGGTAACTGTTAGGTGTGTTTTTATTAAAGCCTGTCCGTATGCTTTTAATTGCATCATTTTACACTACTTATGTTACTGCTTCCCAATGCTTTAGAAAGTAAATTTGGGTAATTAAAATTACAACTTAAAATCTTAAAAAGATGGCAAAGCAAACTGGTTTAATGAAATACTCCGGTACTATGGGCGGAGTAAGGCATTTTAAAATAAAAGGCTTGCAAGGTGACTTTGCAGGTTTAGTTGGCGGACCTTCCGGCGAACAAATTAATTCAGCTCCAGAGTTTGAAAGAACCCGTGAAAATATGAATGAATTTGGCGGATGTGCTACTGCAGGTAAATCTGTGAGAGTTGGTTTAAGCCAAATCATCAAGCAAATGAGTGACCCACAAATGACTGGTCGTCTAACTGCTGTAATGAAGAAAATCAATTTAGAAGACGGAACTGAAGCAAGGGGTTATAGAGCTATTTTGATTTCTCAACAAAGGCAGTACTTAAAAGGTTTTGCTTTCGATAAGAGTGTTTCACTTGATGGAATTTTTGTAGCACCTTATACAATCACGAACACTGTTCCCCGTGATGCTGCGACTTTAACTGTTCCTGCATTTAACCCGGCTAACTTGATTAATGCCCCAGCCGGTGCAACTCACTTCCGTTTACTTGTTGCGTTGGCTGCTGTTTCTGATTTTGCATATAATGACACTACCGGGGTTTATGAGCCAATCGATACAGCTAACAATGAACTTTCAGCTGTTGCTTACTCTGGTTATATTGATTTGTTTGCTCCGGTTGCTGCATCAACTGTAGTTACATCAACCTTACCAGGTACGCCTACCCTAACTGCTGATGCAAGTGTTGTGTTTTGTGTTGGTATCGAATTTTATCAGGCAGTTGGACCTAACTATTACCTTTTCAATTCCGGTAATGCATTAAAGATTGTAGATATTTTCTAAGCGTTAAATATCACGACCAATCATAGCCCTGTATTCTTGCAGGGCTTTTTTGTGTTTCATTGTCTCTTGTGTTTTCATATTGTGGTGCTTCATGTTGCTTTTATCCCTTCCTTATGGTAAAGTCATGGTCGAAATAGAATAAGGTCAAGGCAAGCTGCAAAGCCCCTTAAAAGGGCAATGCTGCAAGCTGACGGCGACCTGATGAATAACACCAGATGTACCAACCGGAGCACGGAAGCTGATAAATGGCAACCCCAGGAAAATAATGGTGCTGAACCGGAAGCCTGCGAAGATACCTGCCAAATACTAAACGAGGAACCGCTGGAACCGGAAAGATGGAACTGCTAAGAGGACAAACTGCCAACCGGCGACTGGTAATGATACGAAGCTGCTTTTGCATAATGTGAATTTTTATAAGCATCTCTCCAGCGAAGGCAGATAAAAAACCAAAAGGAAACGGAATAAAAGATGGGGCTGTGTGTTGGGTCTGTGTTTATGCCGTAGTCTTTTTGTTTTTTTGGTAGGTCTGTGCGTCGGGCTGCCGTAGCTATTTTTGCTTAATAAAAAACACTTATCGCAAAAGCCAATTTCATTACTCCGGGTCGTGGTGGGATGAAAAAGCGGTCACAGTGGACCGCCTTTGTTTTTAGTATTCAGTTGGGAGCATCAGGCATCCATCAACCAGCCAAATTGTTGCAAGGTCATAAGGAAAGTCACTGAACTCAATCTCCTGGCTTGTTACCTCGTTGTAATTTCCATCTGTACAAAGAATTGAAAACTGATTATCCTTTACCTTCTTTAAATCCCAAACCTGAAAGCGTTCCAGGTTGATGTTCTTCTTGCATTGGTGGCTAATTATTAAATCAATCAGCCAGTAGGCTTCACAACCTTCAGCCATTGCTTTCACACCGTCGGTGTATAAAATCAATGAAGGCTTATGACAAAAGAAATTTTCTGAACCGTTAGAATTTCCGAAGTAGTTGTTTGCATGTTTCATTTTAATAAAATTTATTTTAAAAGAAAAAAGAGAAAAAAAGAAAGCGATGGAAACAGGCGGCGTGGCTGGCTGCAAAGAAGCAACGCAATAAAAGATGGCTTTGTGTGCCGGCTTTGTGTTTATGGCGGAATTTCTTTGCAGACTACTTCAAAGGGCTGTGGTAGCCGACTAACTTGCTGCCCTTTTTTACTTCTCTTTTAAAAACAATCTTCTTTCAAACTACAGATTGGGTAATCCTCCGATGCTTATTTCTTATCCCTTGTTTTTAGGATGTTTTCGGCTTTGTTTTTTCTTCCCTTATGCGATAGCAAAAAGGTAATAGCGCCTGCGGCAAAAAGAAGCTAAAGCCGTGTGGCACACTTGTCCACACTGTAGCATAGCAGCGTAGCGTGCCATCAAAGACACCAAAGAGAGGAACGAACGGCGGTGGCTGCGTGTGCCTGCCCCAGTGGTGACTACAAAGCCCCGCCTCGGCGGGGCGGTAGGCAGCTACTAAGAATGCAAGGGTTTGGCGTGTGTTTTTGTTTTCCGGGCAAGCCTTTGTGTTGTGGGTCAAAAACCATGACAAACCCGCCGCTGGGGCAGGCAAGCAAGGCACGCAAAATTATTGGCAGCGGGTGGACTGAACGAGACCGACGGAATGAAGGACGTAGTGGAGCGATAATGGAACCCGGTGAGTATTGTAGGGTTGGCTTTGCGAAATGAATGTGCTACCCGCCGTGACTTGGCAACTTGTGCGTTAGCAGGTGGGGAAGCC
>JBBQSI010000137.1:0-8075 GCA_038213975.1 Chitinophagales bacterium | reverse complement strand
GTAATAGTTAGTAAACCCTACATACCCTAACCGTAGAAAATAGGCGTTGCTTAATGCACGACAAAGTATCGGGCTATGAGCTATCCGGCAGTAACCTTTTCGGCTGTTGCTCCACTCGTATGCCTTTTGCTTTTGGATACCTAATTTTATTAAGTGCACCCGTTTTGTCTTTGGCTTTTTCCATTGTTTCCATATCCCTATCCGCAATCTTGTCCTGACTAGTGCATCCAATTCCTCCATCTTTCTTTTGCCTTTGGCTATCACAAAGTAGTTCACCCATCCCCTGATTACAGCTTCCATTTTCTTTATCTTTTCCCTGGCAGGTGTAGGGTCATTGCGCCTGGTTTTCTCCTTCATCTTCTTCTTTATTCTATCCAAAGATTTTGGAGCAATGCGCACTTTCCACTTTTCCTTGTCCCGGTAAAAAGAAAAGCCTAAAAGCGTGCTTTCGGTCGGACGGCTTACTTTGCTTTTCGTACGGTTTACCTTCAACTTTAGCTTTTTCTCTATGTATTCTGTGATAGTTTCCATTACCCGCAGGGCGGATTTCTCACTCTTTACATAAATGCTGCAATCGTCGGCATAACGTACAAAACGATGACCTCTGGCTTGTAACTCTCTGTCCAGTTCATCTAAGACAATATTGGATAGCAGCGGACTTAGCGGGCTACCCTGCGGCGTGCCTTCCGTGCGTTGGCTTACCATGCCACCTTCCATGATGCCACTGGTCAGATAACCTCTGATAAGTTTTAGTGTACCCTTATCTGTTAGCTCCTTTGCCAGCGTGCTCATCAGGCGGTCGTGGTTCACCTTGTCGAAGAACTTTTCCAAATCCAGTTCTATCACCCATTCATAACCTTTATTCAGATACTCCTGCGCCTGCAACACCGCCTGGTGTCCATTGCGCCCTTCTCTAAATCCATAGCTGTAACCGGAAAATTCTCTTTCGCACTTCGTGCTTAACCATTGGGCTATTGCCTGCTGTAACAGTCTATCAAACACTGTGGGTATTCCTAACATTCTAGTGCCGCCCTCTGGCTTCGGTATCTCTACCTTACGCACAGACTGTGGCTTGTAACTGCCTTCCAGAATAGATTCCCGTAATGCCTGCCAGTTCGCATTCAGGTAGTCGCCAAGTTCATCGGTTTGCATACCATCCACGCCTCCGGCTCCCTTGTTGGCAGTTACCTGCTTCAAGGCTTTTTGTACATTTCGGATGTCTAAGATTTCTTCAAGCATATTACTAAAAAAAAAACTTCCTGCCGGGCGTTGTCCTTGCCGGTTGCATGACATTGCTCAACTCCTCCTGTGCTTTACTTTCGGGTTCCGCCCTATCCTCGCACAAGTAGCGCTCTGATGCGTTTCGGTTGTCGTAGCTTTTGCCATAAGTACCTTTAATTTCTTCGCCTTTCTAACATTCAGTCCTTCGTCCTTCTGTGAGACCTCCCCGATTTATCGGAACTCGTTTCCGGCTTACTATGACCTCTGCTGACTTCTGATGTTACCGTGATATCATCCTTTTGGTTTAACATCCGTTTTGCGCTTTGGTACTCTCTCGTGCCTTCGCCGCATTAACATCAGATCTCTCAGGGTAAGTATATACGCTTTCAGTCCATGTCACCTCTGCCTTTACGTTCTGCGGTTCCGTACAGTATAGGGCTTTTGCTTGTTTTGCAGCATCACCCACCGCAGACCGCCTACATGCAATTTCTGTTCGTAGGTGCGGACTTTTGCCTCCAGCTTCCTTCGGATTCGCAGTCGCCCACGACACCCTTGCTCTTGGCTAACACTCCCTACTGTAAAGCGTGTTCGGGACTTGCACCCTATAGCTTATATACATGCCTGACACACAAATAAAAATCACCAACGTTTTGTTGTTGGTGATTTCTTTAATTCAAAAATTTTATTTCTATTGACCTGCCGGCGGTGGCAAAAAAAATGGTTTTGGTTGTGGAATAATCGGTTCCAGTTTTTTGTTAGCAAGTCCCGGGTTATTTGTTGGTATGAACGTAGAGCGAAACGCCCAATAGGCAAACGGGATGGCATTAACAGGATCACCATTTGGTTTATGAATATCGCCACGATAAGGATTTAAATATTCCCAGACAGTTTTGCCATCAGGGGTTACTTCAAAAAAACGCCCTCTGGCTCCTTCGGTGATAAAGGTGTTGCCATTATCCATTCGGTGAGCGCCCGAGATAAAACTGCTATAAAATGAAAGTGTATCGGGAGCAATATAAACCCATACAGGTTTTTCAGGACCATAGGGTTTGTCTTTTTCTATAACATACTTGCCGTTTATGTCTATGGGAGGAGTGATTTCGTACACCGCAGAATAATTATTGGTTGCACCGTTCATAATACTTCCATCTGGATCTCCGGGAGGATGATTGTTGAATACCGTTAGATTACCTGCCCCTGGCTTTCCTTTCTCAATCCATCTAACATCATGCTGCCCGAACAGTTGCCGGTTAGTTGAATCACCCCTTTTATAGTTTTGAGGGTTTCCCCAACGGTAAAGAAAATCTCCGCCTTTCCCCGCGCGACCACCTTTATGAGATGCTGCCTCTTTAGTAGTTGTGCTGTGGTCAATGATAAATATTTCGTTTAAATTAGGTGAGCTGAAAACAATCTGATCCAGGTCAGCATTATACTTAATGGCATTAAAATGAAAAATATCCGCCCCCCTGTTATCAGCAGTCGTATTTCTTTCTTCCATTCCTTTAGCTATCAAGATGTCCACACTATCCTGGGTTAAAGAAGGAGGCAGTGGTATCCCCCTGTTGAAATCTAATAATTCAGGATGATCTGCCGGCTTACCATAGTTAGCTTTTTTTGCATCATGATCCTGGATCAAATGATCCCCAACATGCCACTCCCATACGATCTTACCACTACTTTTACCTTGCGGCTCTATTTCTATAATTTTTTCTAACCATGGTCCGGACTTAGGAATCATCACCGGTTTTCTTCCTTTTGCTATGGCATCGTTGTATGACATGGTTTCATAGGCTATGGCAAGTATGTGTCCATTAGGCAGCACGGTAAAATCATGATGTACTATTTGTTCTTCGGTAGCATATTCAAAATCCCACAACATCTTACTGTTCCAGGAAACTTTTTGTATTCGTCCATAAGGTCCCCCAAAACCAAAAACGGGATAGTCCGGATCCTCTGCACCCTGCACAATCGATCCATCATCTTGTAAATATGCCCCTAACGCAGCATAATTCCCTTTCCATTGGTGCACTACTTCACCCCTTCTATTAATTAAATACATAAATGGGGAATTTGGCACGGCAAACAAAATGTAGCCATCAGCCAGTCCATCGCCATTAATTTTTAAACCGCGTGGTATGTAAAGCCCAAACATATTTCTGTCTTTGGGAACGGCTGCTTTCTTATTTGATGAGTCTTTGTTATTGGCATTGACCTGGCAGTAGGTTTCTATGGACATACTTATCAATAGAAGGAGTAGGAAGTGCGTCTTTTTCATTCGAATGCTGATTATCTATTTTGCAAAAAAGTGGTCAGTGATGTTTTTGTATGATACCAATCTTTTTATTTTTTGTCTCCCGGCGGCAGAGGCAACACAAATACTGCAGGCTGTGGATTTATTGGTTCCAGCTTTTTGTTGGCAAGGCCCGGATGATCTGCCGGAATAAAGTTCGCCCTGAATGCAAAATACGTGAGCGGAATTGGGTTGATTGGATCGCCATTTGGCATACGCATGTCACCCCGGTAAGGATTTAAATATTCCCACACTATCTTGCCGTCCGGAATTACTTCAAAAAACCTGGCTTTAGCACCTTCGTTAATAAAAGTGTTACCGTTGCTCATTCTTTGCGCTCCTGAAATAAAGCTGCTAAAAAAAGAAAACGTGTCTGGTGCCATATACATCCATGAAGGCTTTTCAGGCCCGTATTTTCCATTCTTTCCGAGAGAATAATTTCCTTTGCTATCAACAGGTGTGGACAATTCGTAGACTGCGGAATAGGGCATATGGCTTGCGGCCGGAATATCATTATTAAACAACATGAGATTGCCTGCCCCCGGCTTTCCCTTTTCAATCCACTTTACATCATGCTGGCCAAATAATTTATGATCACTGGAGTCACCTCGGCGATAATTCCCGGGGTTACCCCAACGATATAAAAAGTCACCTCCTTTTCCATATTTACCGCCTTTATGTCCGGCAGCTTCTTTGGTAGTAGTGCTGTGATCAATTATAAATATCTCACTCAGGCTAGGGGAACTAAAAACAACCTGGTCAAGGTCTTCATTATACTTTATTGCATTGAAATGGTACACTTCGGAACCCTCATTCTCAGGTGTCTGGTTTCTCCACACATGCCCCTGCATGCGCATAGTATCAAGGTGGCCCTGCGTCATCATTGGAGGGACTGTGTCGCCTACATTAAAATCCAACAACTCAGGATGGTTGGCCGGCTTGCCATAGTTTGCTTTATTCGAAGCATAATCCTGTACGAGGTGATCCCATACATGCCATTCCCAAACTATCTTTCCACCAGTCTTTCCTTCCGGCGCTATTTCCACAATTTTATCCGGCCACAGGCCAGCCTTCGGAATCATATTGGCTTTACGACCGGCTGCTGTGCATTCTTCAGGTGTTCTAGCTTCCCAGGCAATAGCAAGAATATGGCCATTAGGCATCACCGCAAAATCATGATGGTGCAAATATTGTTCTGTGGCATATTCAAAGTCCCAAAGCATTTTACTATCCCATGAAATTTTTTGAATTCTTCCTGATTCACCACCTCCGGCAAATACAGGAAAATCAGGATCGGCAACATTTTGTACGATCGAACCATCAGGTTGCAAATAGGCGCTTACGGCGGCGCTACCATAATTACTTTTCCATTGATGCACCACTTCACCTTTCCTGTTGATTAAATAGACCAGTGGAGAATTTGGAACGCCGAACATAATATAGCCATCTGCAAGTCCATCGGATGTTTTAGTAAGTCCCCTTGGAATATGAAGGCCGAACATATTTCGATCCGGTGGCTCCGGTTTTTTGGCAACCGAGTCTTCTCCAACAGCAGCTTGCTGACAAAGCGCATCTGCTCCGACGCATATCCATGCAAGAAAAAGCAACACTATTTTTTTCATTTTGGAGGGGTTGATAATTTTATATAAAAAAGCCGGTTGTGAGTTAAAGAAGATTTGTATTACGATTGCGAGGTGTAATGTAGGAACAAATGCCCGAGTTTTGAATTCCATTCGCTCAATGAAATGCTCAAATTACTAATTACTTTCATTTGCGAATCGGGTAATTGTTACCTTGAGTTATATTACATTTCTAAAATCTCTCTCGTTATGTCAATCAAAATTATCGGAGCCGGTTTGCCAAGAACCGGTACTAACACGTTAAAAGCATCCCTGGAAAAGCTTGGCTTTAGCAAGACGTACCACATGAAGGAATTGTTGGCCCATCCCGAAAATCTCCACTATTGGCTAACGTTGCGGGATACAGGGACTACCAACTGGTCCGAACTTTACGAAGGTTACCAGGCTACGGTCGATTTTCCTGCCTATCCCTGGTACAAAGAGCATATGAACAAATACCCTGATGCAAAAGTGATCCTCACTACCCGGCCATTTGAAAAATGGTACGCCAGCCTCAAGGATACCATCTGGCAGGCGGGGCCACAGACCATTGGACAGAAGTTAACTATGATGTCTAAATTAATCTTCAACGCCCGCCTTCGCTCGGTGATCAAATGCGTGAAGTTTGCAAAATCCTCCATCTTCGAAAAACATCTGGAGGGCAAATTTGAAGATAAGGCGTTTGCTGAAAAAGTATTTAATCAGCATATAGAAGATGTGAAATCATCAGTACGGCCTGAAAGATTGCTCATCTACGAGGTGAGTGACGGATGGGAACCTCTTTGTCACTTCTTAAATGTTCCGGTGCCCCCGGAGCCACTGCCTCACCTAAACAAGAAGGAAGATTTTAAAGAAATGCTGGCGGGAATAATGAGTGGCCAGATGGCATGACCCTATTAAATTTCGTAAATACGGCTATAAACCACCAGAATTTTGAGCCAGGGTATTCTTATATCTGTAATCTTTCAGTTGAATCGCTCTTTTGGTAGGATGTTATACATTCTCATCCACGGTATATCAACTTCCCTTTTAGCAAACGTTTTAGAAAAGCCAGTCTTGTTGATTTTTACCAACTATTTTTTACCGCCTTTGTCTTACAAATACATTCGCCTGATTTATTTCTTACCCGGCCAATTCCAATGAATCAGATCTTTGCTCCAGGCAATGCCAATTGAGGCATTTTTATCAAAATCGCCCTCTTCCTCGGTCAAAGGACCCGATCCATGGAAGAACATTAAATAATTACCATAATTCGGAATCACTCTTAAATCCACAACGGTTCCCGCGGTAATCCTGCCTTTGGCCCAGGTCCAATCGTTTTGACCCAGGGTTATCAGGTTTCCGAATTCATTCCAGTGTTTTAGATCTTTTGATTTCTTAATTCCGATACCGTTTTTTGGAGAATGGAAAAGAATGTATTCATCACCTTTTTTCAAAACACTTACATTTTCTCCGGATTCGGTATGCCAAAAATATTTCCAATTTTTAAAATCGTAGGTATAGCTTATGCTAACGCCATTCTGTTTATAAAAACACCACCATTTCCCTTTTTCGTTTTTATCTTCCAGCAGGTAAGGGTCAATCATCCTTCCCATATCCTGTTGCGATACTCCATTTCCCTTTACCCGTATTAATTCCGGTAAGCTCCATGATTTGAGATCTTTACTTCTCATAATATAGATACGGGCATCGCCTGTACCAAATTTGGGCATATCCTTAATGTAGTAGTTCGGCCGGGGATAGGTTTGCAAACAAAGTATCCATTCGTTTTTGAACCGGATAACATTTCCCGGGCTGGAATAGTCCAGGTCCTGATTACGTGCGGTCAATATTTTTTTATCGCTCCATTTTTTTAAATCTTTACTGGTACTAATAGCGGTGTAAGAATAGACTTTGCCATCCGCTTCGCTTTTGACCATCGTAAATAACAGGTAAAATACTTTATTATGATAAAGCACTGCAGGGTCTCTGTAAGCGATAGAATCGTTCCCTTTAAAAATCATCGGTGAGCGTAGTGATTCCAATTTATTTTGCTGAGCGGACAGCAATATAGAAAAGAAAGAGAATAATAATATCAATCCGCTGCGGATGAAATTTTTTTTTAAGGTATTGATTGATTTCAAAACAAAAGTTTCATAAAGTTTTGACGCCTGACTTTAAGTTATCATCCAACTGCTCACTATTCGTATTATAAAGGATAATTTGTTTCTGCCCGGCATCGGGCAGTTTTATTTTTTCCATTTTTAATTCGTCTACATCGTCAAATATAAAAGCCGGGCGAAAATCGTTGTTGGCAAGGGTTAGTTTAATATTCTTAAAACTAAGCCCGCTGGCATGCCTAACATAAAAACCCCATGCAGGCAATTCGCCGAACATACTAAATTCGGGATAATTTTTTTCTTTTTCCGGTACCTGCTCCAACCTGTTCAATGGAATATATGCCATGCCTTTAGATGCCCGGCCGGGATATGATATTTCTATATTTTCCAAAACTACGTTTTCAATTTTGTGACCAGGAATGCCAACAATAGAAGCTGGAAAAGGATTGTGAAAGAAATCAACTTCCGGCCCCCGCATGTCATAATCAATATCGGACCGTCCGAAAGGCACCTGCACTTTCACATCTTTGATAAGAATATTTTTTACGACCCCGGGCGTTTGCCCATCCCGGTGTCCCAAACGGATGAAGATGGCATTCCCTGTATTCACGGCGTTGATGTTCTGTATGTTTATATTTTCAATTACGCCTCCATCCACCGACTCCAACGCAATGGCAGATCGAAACGTATCGAATATTTTAATGTTTAGGATTAAGTATTTAGTTCGCAAGCCATGGATAAGTCTAATGTATTTAGTATTTTTACGCTAAATATGTTAGTTATGAAAAAGGCATTGAGTATAAGCGAATTTAGGAATAAGTTTAGGACAGAAGAAGATTGCTTAAA
>JBBQSI010000136.1:0-8089 GCA_038213975.1 Chitinophagales bacterium | reverse complement strand
AAAAAGGGCGATCAGCAAACAATCGCTCAAATGCAATTCGATATTCTTTCGGCTAATCCATACCGTTATACTTCCGACGATGTGTTGTTTGAAGTGTTTGCACAAAGAAATAATATCCCACAAAAAGATAAGCCACAATCCAGGAAGGAATTCTTTTCAAAGGGGCAGCCTTGCTTTCGCGCCTCTCCACTTACAAAGAGTTTCGGCTGGGGAGTTCATAGTAATAGAGATGGACAAATTGCCCTCGTTAGTAAACATTCAAAGGAATACGATCGCTTTGTAAAAGATGAATCAGTCACAAAACTGAAGGCCATGCGGAGTAAGCGTAAGTAATTACTTATTCCATTCAAAAAGACAACTTAGTTTTAAATAAAAATTCGTTCATAGACATGCTGAAACTTCCCGCTCTGGTCTGCTTCATATTTTTATCGTTCAACGTTTTCGCCCAGGAAAACGATAGCGCAGTAAATTCATTTAAAGAGAACTTTGACGACGACTCCCTGGTACACTTTCACTACGGTTCGCGGGGACCGAAGGCTGGATTTAAATGGCATTCCGGCGTTTCACCGGCGTCAGACCCGTCAAAAACATTTCTTTGCCTGAAGATCGATCCGGCAGACAGCGCCGGGGCTGGCAGAGGCCCGGAGATCATCTCAAATGAATTCACGCATTTCGGCACTTACTCGGCAAGACTCAAGATACCGGATGTAAGAAAAGTGCAACCCAACACGGGTGCTGTCGCTGGTTATTTCACCTATCATGTGGACAGTATTCCCGGGCTTAGTGAGATTGACTTCGAATGGCTGCTCGCAGATCCGGAAGTCATCTACATTGGTACGTGGACTGGCCCCTGTGGCGCTTTACTGCGGTTAGGCCGAACCATTAATTTGGCTCAAGGTGTTATTTACAATACCATTTCGAAAGTAAATCACAACGGCACGCCAACTGCGCTTACCGGATTGCAGAATATACCAGACTCAGTTGAGCCAATCCCGGGATATGATGCCTCAGCGCGGTTTTACACTTATGGCTTTGACTGGTATCCCGACCGTTTAGTCTGGTGGATCTTACATCCTGATTCTGCAGAAAAAATAATCCTTTGGGATTACCATGGTTCTACGTTGGGCATTCCGCAAAATCATTCTCAATACCGAATGAATTTTTGGTACACAAACAATTGGTCAGTGGAAACAAACCCTGCATCTGTCGAGCGGCCAATGAACCCATACGAAGTGCAAGTGGATTGGATGAGTTATGAACCATTGAAAAAATAATTACTTCTCATCCAATTTATCATGGGCAATTCTTTTCCACTCCTCCCGCCATTTTTGCTTAATTTGAATCTTTACACTATACAAATTTCTATCGAATAATGCAAAGGCGTAAAGCCGAAAAAAACATACTGATTGCTCGCATCCGTGGCAGATACCATTATTCCTGCTGGGAACAGCATGGGAGCATTGTCAGTTGGCACGGATAAGTACCTCATCAAGATCATCGATGATTGCTACGAGCCGGAGGTGAAGGCGAATGCAAAAATGCGATTCGGGAAACTGAATGAACTTTCAAAATGGCAATATTCGAAGCCATTCCGGGAGGGCAGCCAACAGGAGAGAGAATCGATCTTGCTGTCTTTGTCAAACTCAAAAGTGAAAGAAAAAGCTAGCTTCATTAACATCAAAGCAGATGATACAAATCGCCTCCGGGGCACGCAAAATCCCACGCTGACTTATATGGCACTGACCGCCGATGCTGTTGATCATGCAGTTCAGAAATGAGAAAGGAAATATCTAAACTACAATTACAACTACAATTAAAAATGAAATTCACCCTAACCACCTTTGTTATCTTCTTTGCTTTTTCTCTCGCGGCACAAGATTCAAAACCGTTATACACGGCGCCGCTCGGCGTGCAGGCCTATACTTTCAGGCACAGTTTCCCCCAAGACGTGGCCAAAACATTGGACACCATTCAAATGCTCGGTTTCACTGAAATGGAAGGAGGCGGCGGCCGCATGTCACCGGAAGAATTTAAAAAGATGTGTGATGAACGGGGCATCAGCTTGCCATCGACCGGAACTGGTTTTGAGCAACTTGAAAAGTCGCCCGATTCTGTAGCGATGAAAGCAAAAGCGATGGGCTCCAGCTTTGTGATGTGTGCCTGGGTGCCGCATTCCAATAATGTCTTCACACTCGAGAATGCTAAGCACGCGGTAGAAGTATTCAACAAAGCAGGGAAAGTCCTTAAAGACAGCGGCCTTACTTTTTGCTATCATGCCCACGGTTATGAGTTCCAACCCTATGGCAACGGCACTTTACTGGATTATATTTTTGAAAATACCGATCCTGAATATGTGTCTTTTGAGATGGATGTGTTTTGGATAAAATTCGGTGGTGGTGATCCTGTTGGCTTGCTAAAAAAATATGGCAACCGCTGGAAGCTTATGCATTTAAAAGACATGCGCAAAGGCACACCGAAAGATCTTAGCGGAGGCACGGGCCCGGAAAATGATGTTCCCTTGGGAACAGGTGAAGTAGATATTGAAGGTGTTATCAGGGAAGGGAAAAAAGTTGGAATAGCCCATTACTTTATAGAAGATGAAAGTGATGTGGAAATGGATCACGTACCTAAAAGCATTGCTTACATAAAAAGCTTAAAGGAGTAATCCTGCAACTTTAGTGCGGTTGTGCATTGAAGCCCTGCTTCCATTTTTGGGCAATGGCGATAGCTGTTTCCAGCATATGTGGCTGCCAATGCTCTACCTGCCAGTCAGTATTGCTCATCTTTATTTCAAGCAGTTTTTTGGCATCGTTGTAATCGCCTGCATTTTCTAATATTTCCGCCAGGAATCGTTGTTGCCGGAACAATGCTTCATCTTCCACCGGCGTGGAAAGCGCAATATTATTTCCAGGTAAAAAATTGGGTTCTACAAATGCTTTCGGGTTGGGACCTGGGTTTTGAACAATGGTCCGGATGTGCTCAAAATCTTTTTGATACTGAAACCTTTTTTCTTCAGAGTAAAGGGATATACCAATTTGTTCGAGCATAATAAACTTCAATGAGGGACATTTTTCCGTTGCGTAGGATAGCAAATCAAAAATCTCGGACGGCAGTCCATCATCATGGGTGTCACGGCGGATCTGGCGTCCCGGATCAATTTCGGAAGACTCCCAACTGCCTCCACTTAAATGAATTTCTCTTACTAACTGTAATGGAAACTGGTCAATAAGCTGTTTCGGATCCAGGTCAAAGTTGTGTGCCTGGCAGTAAACATTGTGGAGGTCGAGAATGATAAAGCCATTTACGGGCGCTACCAGTTTTTCCAAAAAATCCCCATGCCTGGAAACATCGTCAGGACTATACGCATAGGCCAGGTTTTCAATGCCGACAGGGCATTGGCAAACGGCTGACATTCGCTTGAGTCGATCTTGGCCGATTGCGAGAGTGGTTTTATTAAAAGGCACACTGAGTGGCGCCCCCTCATGAAAATTTCTCCCGGTCATGAACCCAAAGTGCTCGGTTATGTGGTCAAAACGAAATGCTGTACACATTCTTCCCAGGTGGGTCAGCCAGTTTTTTTGATCAGCAGTAAACTTTGCAGAGAACAAAGAATAGTATACACCGTGGCCAACCAAACGGCCTTCGTTGCCGAAGGTTCGCAGCAGTTCTACAAACCAATCCGGAATATCCTGGTGGTTATATAGCGTGTCGAAAGACCATTCCAGTGCATCCACTTTCCCACTTTGCAAAAGTGGCAGGGCTGCCTGGAGTAAGTGCTGGTCAAGGTTGGAAGAGAGTCCGCAGAAAGCAATCATTCGTTAGGAAGCAATTTAACCCATTCCACAAGCAGGACATCCGCCGGGCAGGGGTACACCCTGGTCTGTATTAGATTGCCCTTTTGGTGAAGTTACCCCAGGCTTGGATACGTCTTCCGCTCTGGGCTTCTCGCAGGAAACAATAGCGCCGGTAGTGACGGCAATGAGCATGGCGTGGAGAATTGATTTAGAAATTTTCATGATAGTGAATTAGTTTTTGGAACTCTTATAGCCTGATGACACAATCCAACAAACATCCGTTGCACAACATAAAAAATTTCTGCTGCACGGACACTTAAAACATTCTGCTAGAAAAAATTCTATAGCCCTACATTTGTTATAATCACGAAAAATTAAAGAGTCATGCGTTTATCAAAAAAATTATATCCCTGGCTTCTCGGAGCAATTTGTTGTTTCCCTACATTAGCCGGCGCTCAACATGTTACCAATACGCCCTCAACCAGTATCGAGGGCAGGTGGGATATTACAATCGATATGGATGGCAAGCCGGCGCCCTCATGGCTGGAGATAACCCATTCTGGATTACGTACCCTCGTCGGTCAGTTTGTAGGTACCGCGGGGAGTGCAAGGCCTGTGTCAAAAGTAAATTTTGCCGATGGTAAATTCAGCTTCTCTATACCGCCGCAGTGGGAAGATTTCGAACGGAATCTGAGCGTGGAAGGCACCTACACCGGTGATGCGATTTCCGGAACCATGACTTTTCCCGATGGGAAGATCTATAAGTATACGGGTGCAAGAGCACCGCTCCTCGCAGCTTCCAACGAAGTGATGTGGGGTGATCCCGTCGTGTTGTTCGACGGAAAAAATCTGGACGAATGGCATACCGTGGGCGAAAACCAATGGATGGTGGAGAGCGGTATCATGCGCAGCAAAAAGTCCGGGTCGAATCTAATTACCAATAAAAAATTCAAAGACTTTAAGCTGCACATCGAATTTCGCTATCCCGAAGAAAGTAATAGCGGCATTTACCTCCGTGGACGTTACGAGGTACAGGTGATGGATAGCAAAGGACAGGAGCCTGCGAAAGGTTTGTTCGGTGGCGTCTATGGTTTTATCAAACCTACTGCGATGGTGGCCAAGTCACCTGGCGAGTGGCAATCTTATGATATTACTCTTGTGGGTAGAATGGTATCGGTCACGGCTAACGGCAATCTCATTATTTGCCGGCAGGAAATTCCTGGTATCACCGGCGGAGCACTTGACAGCAATGAAGGTGAGGCAGGTCCAATCTTTTTGCAGGGTGATCATGGCGCCATTGATTATAGAAACATTGTAATTACACCAGCCAGGTAATCGCTTATTCTAAAATGCTTTGATTTATGAATGAAGAACTTTTTGCCTCCGTCGATAGCTACATCAGTGATCTCTTTCACGATGAAGATGAATGCCTCCAAGCCACGGAAGCGGCTATTGTTGCATCAGGGATTCCTCAAATTAGTATTTCGCCCAACCAGGGAAAGTTTCTTCAGTTGATGGCGAAGCTTTGCAATGCAAAAAAGGTTTTGGAAGTCGGTACGCTCGGTGGGTATAGCACCATTTGGCTTGCCAGGGCTTTGCCTGCAGATGGCAAAGTGGTGACAATTGAAGTGGAAAGTAAACACGCTGATGTAGCGCGGAAGAATTTTGAGCAATGCGGTTTGGCTGACAAGATCGATATTCGGTTGGGAAAGGCTATTGAAGTGATGCCGCAATTAGAAAGCGAAGGTAGCGGCCCGTTTGATTTTATTTTTATTGATGCCGACAAGCCTCCCTACACAGAATATTTTCAACTGGCGCTCAAGCTGTCGCATCCAGGCACATTAATCATTGCTGATAACGTGATCCGCGAAGGGAAAATTTTAATGAAAGAAAGTCCTGATGAAATGGTTGCCGGCGTGAAGCGGTTTAACGAATACCTCTCCAAATGCAATGAAGTAAGTGCTACTATTTTTCAAACCGTAGGCACCAAGGAACACGATGGCATGGCCATGGCTATTGTAAAATAGATCTGTAAATATTTATCGCGCAGAAATCAAGAGAAAAATAGCCTTAGATAGAAAGACGGGTTGAAGACTATCTTTTTCATGTTGACGTTGTTAAGCGTGGCTGAAAGAAGTAGCTGAACCGACTTATTGGTGTTCCCTTTTTTTACAATATAATTGATCAGTCCGGGATAACGGAAAAGCTTTTGCATGGTGCGCCCAAACCGGAACTCGTGCAGCATTTTCCGGTGGATCTCGCGATCATAGGCAGCATTAAATTTTTCATCAAATCGATTTTTTAAAATGCTTTGCTGAACGTGTGCTGCCGCAATACGACCACTCCTGATAGCATTAGCAATGCCTTCGCCGGTGAATGGTTCTATCAATGCTGCAGCATCGCCGAGCAATAAAAACCTGTCGCCGGAAATCGGTCTCTTCACTGAGCCCAAAGGAAGTCCATAGCCTTTCACATCTTCCAGCGGGATCGCTTCGGCAAACCTTTCTTTAATGACAGGGTGCGTGGCAATTATTTTTTCAAATTCTTTTTTCAGATTTATTTTCTTTTTCCTGATCACACCGGTTAAAATGCCAATACCAACATTTACTTTATTTCCTGGGAGGGGAAATATCCAAAAATACCCGGGCAGGATGTCTTTGTAAAAATGCAATTCAATAAAGTTTTCCTCATGGCAGCCCTTTACATTTTCATAGTATTGTCTCAGGCCGGCGGAATTTTGATCTTTTAGTGAATGTGTTTTGGGAAGCCTTTTATTCAAAACTGAATGCGCACCATCAGCACCCAGGGCTATGTCCGCCTGGAATACTGCCTCAGGTGTTTTAAGGTTGATCTTTTCAATAGAAATTTCCGTGGAAAGTAACGGGAAATTTTCAAAAACTTCCACGTCGGGTAAAGCCTTTACTTCATCAAATAAATATTGGTCAAAGTCTACCCGCCGTGCAACAAAGCCGCCACCAAAATGTTCTCGCGGCGCCTGGAAAGCAATATCCAGGCACTCGTAATTGGGTGAAAAAAAGCGTACCCCGGTAGAAACAACTTTCTCTGCCAGCATTTCAAATTTCTTCCCCAGTTCATTACTCATCAGATGCAGTTGCCGCGAAATGTCGGCGCTCAATGCATCGCCGCAAGTTTTATCTCTCGGGAATTGCGTTTTTTCAAGCAACGCTATCTTCAATCCTTTTCCGGAAAGCATGTACGCTGCTGCACATCCCGCGGGGCCAGCGCCAACAATTACAACATCAAAACTTTTTGTGTCCATTTTATTTGCAACGCAAATGTATGTTTCCGGTAGTAGTAATCGTTCCGTCAAATTTTTTCCACTACGGGCAGACGTGCATCGTGACTTATGACTTGTTATATGTTTCCTTCAAACTAGTTCTTTCTTCCTGACAGGTGACGGTGATATTTTTTGATATCTTCAAACAATTAATTTCTTTTTATGTCAAGCTTACAATTACATCGCCGGGATTTTCTAAAGGGCGCTACAGCTTCAATGGCTTTGGCTGCCTTGCACCCTGCCGGCTTCAGCGATTTATTTCGCAGCGATAAGAATTATCGTGTAGCCCTGATCGGCACCGGGTGGTATGGGAAAAGCGACCTCTTCCGCCTCATCCAGGTCTCACCCGTTGAGGTGGTTGCTTTATGTGATGTTGACAAGCATCAATTAGCTGAGGCCGCAGAAATGGTAAGCAAGCGCCAGCGCTCCGGCAAAAAGCCCCGCTTGTACAGCGATCACCAAAAAATGATTGCTGAAAATCCACTGGACATTATCCTGATCGGCACGCCTGATCACTGGCATGCCCTTACCATGATAGATGCAGTAAAAGCTGGTGCACATGTGTACGTCCAAAAACCCATAAGCGTTGACGTTATGGAGGGTGAAGCGATGGTAGCAGCAGCAAGAAAATACAACAGGGTGGTGCAGGTAGGTACGCAGCGCCGCAGTACGCCTCATCTGATAGACGCCAAAAAAAATATTGTTGACGCTGGCCTGCTCGGCAAAATTTCTCACGTCGAGATCTGCTGTTATTATCACATGCGTAATAATGGCAATCCCCCTGTTGAACCCGTCCCTGATTTTTTTGATTATGACCGATGGACTGGCCCGGCACCGCTAAGGCCATATGATGGATTGCCACACGTCCGGTGGTGGCGTGCTTTTATGCAATACGGCAATGGCATCGTGGGCGATATGTGTGTGCATATGCTGGACGCTGTGCGCTGGATGCTCGACCTGGGCTGGCCGCAGCGCATCACTTCAGACGGGGGAATCT
>JBBQSI010000135.1:0-8090 GCA_038213975.1 Chitinophagales bacterium | reverse complement strand
CAGCCGGCGATTTCGCTAAGCTCTTCAACGTGGGGACGCATTTCACTGGCGCCTAACGCACAGTTCAATCCTACGCTTAAAGGATTGGCATGGGCAATGGAGATATAGAAAGCCTCTAGCGTTTGGCCGCTTAATGTTCTGCCACTGGCATCGGTGATGGTGCCGCTGATCATGATCGGCAATTCTTCCTGCTGTCTATCACGGAAATATTTTTTAATTGCGTAAATCGCTGCCTTTGCATTCAGCGTATCGAAGACTGTTTCTACCAACAATATATCTACTCCGCCTTCCACCACGCCTTTGATCTGCTCGTAATAGGCTGTTGAAACCTCATCAAAACTGACGGACCGGAAGCCAGGATTATTTACATCAGGAGAAAGACTGAGCGTCTTATTCATGGGGCCGATGGCGCCTGCAATAAACTTAGGACCTGCTCCAGGATTCGCCGCCAGGTACTCTTTTCGTGCATTCCCTGCACACTTGGCAGCAGCTATATTTAATTCGAAAGCGATATCCTGCAATTCATAATCTGCCTGGGCAATGGAGGTACTACTAAATGTGTTTGTCTCAATAATATCTGCGCCGGCATTCAGGTATTCCAGGTGGATAGCCTCTATGATGGCTGGCTGCGTGATATTAAGGAGGTCGTTATTTCCTTTTACGTCTTTATGCCAGTCTTTAAATCGCTCTCCGCGATAGTCTTCCTCCTCTAGTTTATATCGCTGTATCATGGTACCCATGGCCCCATCGATAATGAGAATCTTTTCTGCCAGGCATTCTTGAATTGTCTTTTCCATGATCAAAGTTTTTAGCGCTAAACGCAAGAGATAGCCTGAGCTTTCAAAATATTACCGCAGAACTAACGAAGGAAACAAATTCGGATTGTGAGGAATTGATCCGTTTTATTAGTTCAGTTGATGAAAGTCATCCAGGAATAAATCCCGCCAGGCCGAACAATAAATAAATCCGCCTGGTTGATTGCAAAATTATTGTAAGAAGTTGGTATCTGGAAAAAAGTGTTGCGGTTGAGCTATTCTTCCCCGGACTCTTTTTTGTTGAACAGGGTGAGCGGGGGTTTCTCTTCGTCCATTTTAGCCAGTTTTTTAGCAAACTTGCCAATGGTGAGACCCTGCACCAGGATCGAAAAAAGGACAACTATATAAGTAATCGAAACAAACACGCCCCCATACATATAGCGTGGAACGGACAGCGCGAGTGCAACAGAAATACCACCCCGCAAGCCTCCCCAGGTAAGTATGGGAATTGCATTATTTTCAAAGGGCGTTTTATACCGAAGAGCAATGATGGGCAAATAAATAGCAAGAAACCTGGCGAGGAGCACAATAATAATTGCCAGGCAACCGAGCCAAAATAGAGTCATGTTAAACGGTACGATCACCATTTCGAAGCCAATAAGCAAAAACAAAATCGCATTCATCACCTCGTCGGTCATCTCCCAAAACTTCCCGATATAATCCCTGGTTGTATCGCTCACGCCGGACTCCAGGCTCTTATTGCCGGTGATGATTCCTGCAATCACCATTGCCAGCGGCCCGCTGATATGCAGTTTATCCGCAAGATAATAGCCTCCCATTACGATCGCGAGTGTCACCATCGTTTCCACGATATAATTATCTATACTCCGTAAAGTAAAATAGCCTATCTGCCCCAGCAGGTAGCCAAAGATTAGTCCACCACCCGCTTCCTGCAGAAACAGGAGCACAACATCCCAAAAGGAAACATTTTCCACGCCAACCTGCGCTATCTCATAGATCGTGATAAAGATCACCACCCCTACGCCGTCATTGAACAAACTTTCGCCGCTGATCTTAGTTTCCAGTGATGCCGGGATTTTTGCTTTTTTCAAAATGCCAAGCACGGCTATTGGATCCGTGGGAGAAATAAGGCTGCCAAATAAAAGGCAATAAAGGTAGTCTATGGAAAGGCCGAAAAGTTGGGTGGTAACATAGATAAGCGTTCCCACCACAAAAGTAGATATTAACACGCCTGCAGTGGCGAAGGTGATAATGGCGGCCCTTTCCGACTTCAGCTTTTTCGCATCGATGTGTATCGCGCCGGCGAACAGCAGGAAGCTCAGCATCACTTTCATTAAAGCCTTCTGAAAGTCGATGGATTTAATGACGACAATCGTTCCCTCAACAAATTCCGGGTAGACCCTGCCAATGACGACTACTGCAAGAGAAGCCACCAGCGATATCAGCATGATGCCAATAGAACCGGGAAGTTTGATAAACCTGAAATTGATGTACCCGAAAACGGCAGCCAGAACTATGATAAGAGTAATAATGTTGTAGATCTCCATTCCTGAATTCCTCCGGTCGGCAAAAAAACATAAAAATTTGAGAAGGGTAAAATTATTAAATAATGACCCAAGAAGGCGGATTAAAGACTTTCGGCCAGATCATCATCGAAGAAAGAAGGTGGTTTAGCAGACACTATTCGAAAGCTTCGGCGATGATACCTGCACAAACCATGGGTTTCGATAGCCGCACGGTGTTCAGGCGTACCATAACCCTTATTGCTATCCCAGCAATACATCCGGTGTCTATTATGCAGGCGGATCATATGATTATCCCGGTAAGTCTTTGCCAGTACGCTGGCGGCGGCAATTGAGGCATACATTCCATCTCCTTTTATCATGCATTTATGAGCCATTTTCTTGTATGGCTTGAAGTGATTACCGTCGACCAACAGAATATCAGGCATCGCTGAAAGTTTATTTAAAGAGAGATGCATTGCTTTGAACGAAGCCTGCAAAATGTTGATGCGATCAATTTCATCATTACTCACCGAAGACACGGCAAAAGAGATAGATTCTTTTTCAATAACAGGTCGAAGCAATTCCCTCTCTTGCCTTGTTAATTGTTTTGAATCATTCAACAGCGGATGGTAAAAATCCTGGGGGAGCACCACCGCCGCTGCGAATACGGGACCGGCAAAACATCCCCTGCCGGCTTCATCAAGTCCGGCTTCAGAAAATTTGCTATGGTAAAAGGGCAGCAGCATTTAGGCAGTTGGGGCAAAAATAAAATAGCTGTGCTTTCGAGCCTACAATATTTTTTCACAGTTGTGTGTAATTTCTTCACGCAGCATCACTTGGCAATTGCGAGGTACCTTTGGCCCTCCTTCGAAAAGTAAATTTCTGATATGCCCTTGGCGAAGCGTCCTTCTGTAAATGTGGCCCGTTGGCTTTTCCTGGGTGTGCTGATGCTGGTGATTCAAATAATTCTGGGAGGTATTACCCGCCTGACGGAATCAGGGTTGAGCATTACTGAGTGGAACCCGGTGACCGGGGTATTGCTGCCCGGAAGCGAACGGGAATGGGTCGCCGAATTTCAAAAGTACCAGCAGACGGACCAGTTCAGGTATATACATTCAGATTTTTCATTGTCCGATTTCAAGTTTATTTATTTCTGGGAGTGGCTGCATCGCAACTGGGCCCGCTTTATGGGAATCGTCTTCATCGTTGGGTTTCTCTATTTTCTTATAAAACGACAGCTTAAGGAAGACACGATCATTCCCTTCATCATACTTTTTTTGTTGGGAATGCTGCAGGGTGCCATTGGCTGGATAATGGTAAAAAGCGGGCTGGTGCCACAGCAATTATTTGTCGGACACGTGCAGCTAACGACGCACTTCATGGCCGCCTTGTTATTGCTCTGTTATACGCTCTGGTTTGCACTGAACCAATCTACGACCTCGGCCTCGAAGATTGTAAATCCCTCCCTGAAAAAGTTCACTGTCCTCACCGCCTGCGTACTTGTTCTGCAATTGGTCTACGGTGCTTTTATGGCAGGCCTGCATGCGGCCACTGCTGCACCAACCTGGCCTAAGATCAATGGAGAATGGTGGCCAGAGGCAATGAAAAATCTCTATCCTTCTCTGCAAAATCTTGTGAACAATAAGATCGCTGTTCAATTTATCCATCGCGGCATTGCTTACATCCTTTTGATCCTGATCATCATCTGGACGGTAAAGGCTTTCAAATCAGTAGGTAACGATCTCCTCAGGAAAACGAGGATGCTGCCGGTTATCCTGGTGTTTGTACAGGTTATACTGGGAATTTGTGCCGTTATTACCTCGCCATTCGGCAATAACCTTGTCTGGTTTGGCGTTGCCCATCAACTGACTGCCATCCTCATATTAATGACAATGGTCTTTATGCTATATATCATCAGAAGCAAAAGCACGCCTTTCATTCAGGGCGTTAATTGAAACCCGGGTCATGAAAACTTTTTTGCGGAATTTTTATTTTTCATTTCCGATACAATTGCTCCTGTTGCACTTCAGAAAATTCCAGGTGCTGCTCATCTTCTGGCTCATACTTGTGCTCACAATCACCGGCAACTTTCTGAAGATCTTTGGTGCAAACGGATTATTTCTTGCGCCGGAGTATTTAGGAAATGTAAATGCAGGTGGTGCCGCGATTGCCGGCATGGCAACCGGCGTTTTCATCATGAGCTGGAACATTACGACATTCATTTTACATAGCCAGCGATGCCGCTTTCTGGCAACGACGTCAAAGCCATTTTTTAAATATTGCGTAAACAACGCCATTCTCCCTTTCAGCTTTCTTGTATTATATGCCTGGGAAGCTTACGAGTTTCTAACGCAAAATGAATTGGTCTCCTTTTCAAACTTCCTCGGAATTGCAGGAGGGTTCTGCGGTGGCTTGTTCCTATTAGTTGGTCTTTCATTCCTTTATTTTTTTAATGCAGATAAACGCATCGTCAGGAAATTTTCTCCCGATTTTCATGATTTTGATGATCACAAAAAGTTTCAGCGGCACGAAGATGCTATTGCAGACGACAACTTTGGTTTGCCAGTAGGCTACTACCTCACCACGAAGTT
Source organism: Chitinophagales bacterium (assembly GCA_038213975.1). Taxonomy (GTDB): domain Bacteria; phylum Bacteroidota; class Bacteroidia; order Chitinophagales; family Chitinophagaceae; genus Ginsengibacter. Next base: position 3,218 of record JBBQSI010000135.1, on the reverse strand, counting down.
GAGTTTTAAGAAAGCCAGGAAAGTCGGCCACTATAGCAAAGAGTTTCTTGATCTCATTTTCAAGCGCCACCACTTGTCAGCCATGGTATCCATTTTGCTGGCATTTGTTTTCATGATATTTATAGGGTTTTTTCTCGACTACCGCGTTTTCCAGATCCCCGCAGCAGCCAGCCTCTTATTTTTCTTCGCCATCATGATTGCCGTGATCGGTGCATTTACTTACTTCCTGCGTAGCTGGAGTATCCTCTTTATGATCATTGGTTTTGCCATCCTCAATTTTCTTTACAAGTATGACATCATTGATCCACAAAATAAAGCCTACGGCCTTGATTATCACAATACACCGCGGCCTGCATACAACTTAGCGGCAGTATCTGCATTAAGCAACAACGCACAAGTAGAGGCTGACAAACAACATATGCTCACCGTGCTTGAAAACTGGAAGCAACGGCAGGACAGTTCAAAACCGGTGATGGTAATTTTGAATTTCAGCGGCGGCGGGGTAAGGAGTGGCAGCTTCGCCATGAGCACCTTACAGAAACTCGATAGCACCAGCCGTGGTAAGTTCATGAAACAAGTTTTTCTTATGAGCGGCGCTTCCGGTGGAATGCTGGGAGCCGCCTATTTTAGGGAATTGTACAGGTTAAAATTATCAGGTGAAAATATAGATCTCCAGAACAAGCGATATGTAAACGATATTTCAAAAGATCTGCTCAACCCGGTTTTTTCCTCCATGATCTCACGGGATCTTTTTTCACCGGCCCAGCGATTTTCGGTTGGCGGAAACCGTTATATCAAAGACAGGGGATATGCTTTTGAGCAAAAGCTGGATGAGAATACCCATGGCCTGCTGAATAAAAATATTGGCTTCTATACAGCCGCAGAGAAAGAGGCGGAGATTCCCTTGATGATCTTCAATTCTGTAATTACGAGGGATCTTAAAAAACTGATGGTGTCCACGCAACCGCTCACCTTCCTGATGCAGCCCGATTATATAGACAGCAGTTCTGCAATATCAGGGCCCGACGCCATTGACTTTGCTGCTTTGTTTAAGAATGAAGATCCCATGAATCTTCGTTTGCTGACGGCTTTGCGGATGAATGCAACTTATCCCTACGTACTGCCAAATGTATGGCTGCCAAGTGACCCGGTAATTGATGTGATGGACGCCGGCCTTCGTGATAATTACGGACAGGAAATTTCCTTGAGATTTCTGCATGTGTTCAAAGACTGGATAAATGAAAACACCGGGGGCGTTGTGATCGTGCAGGTTCGCTCACGGAAAAAAGGAAGCTGGGATAATGTCGCCAATCCCGGCGATATCACTGACATTATTACCAAACCTTTTACCATGCTGCAGACCAATTGGTTTATGCTGCAGGATTATTTTCAAAATGATGAGATTACTTATGCGAAAAGTTTTCTCGACAGCAATTTTCACCGCGTGGCCTTTATGTATATCCCCGAAAAGCCAGAGCAGGCAGCGACGTTAAATTTTCACCTGACGGCGGCTGAAAAGAAAGAAGTGATTTCTTCCTTGAAACGGAAAAATAATATCGAGGCGATGGAACAGGTAAAAGCTATTCTCGGGTATTAGGCTGTATCAGCTTAAAGGCTCCTGGTAAAATTTTTATCTCAATTTTCTCTGATGTCTCTGCAGGATCACCGTCGATGTGTAGCGGCGCACTTTCGTGGTTGTAAATTACTAGTTCGTTTGCCTGCAGGTAAATGACATTTCTGTTGTCAAACTCCTGTGCTACATTTTCCACCAATTTTCCTTCATTCATTTGCTGCATCACTGCCCAAAGCATTTTCAGTTTAGCCATTTCTTTCACGATGATTATATCCAGCAAGCCATCACTGAGGCTGGCTTCCGGTGCGATCGTAAAATTATTCCCAAACTGGTTTCCATTGGCAATGCAAATAAAGAAAGCATTTGTTTCCAACCTGTTTCCGTTTACTTCAACAACAAATGGGAAGGGAGATGCTGAGACAAAATTCTTCACAGCTTGCACGATGTATGTATTTAAGCCGCGCTTTTTTTGGGTCGAAAAATCATACGCCACCTGCGCATCGAACCCGATGCCAGAGAGCATGCAACTCAGGCGGCCATTGATTAAAAAGGCATCAACAGGTACCGGCTTCCCGGTAAAGACAACATCCAGCGCTTTCTCAATTACACGTGGAATTTTCGCTGCGAGCGCCAGCCCATTACCGGAACCTAACGGAATAATGCCGAAGTTGATATCATTTCCAAGTTGCGATGCAATTACCGGGCTCAGGCTGCCATCTCCGCCGCATATAACGATGTCGGTAATATGATCGGTAATAAGCTGTTCAGCAAGATGAGGATAAAGCCCTTTTGAAGAAGTTTCTGCAAAGTGATAACCGGCCCTGTATTCTAAACATTTTTTTACAATCTTACTTTCCAGCTCAGTTTTATCAGCAGTACCCGAAACAGGATTTATAAAAAAAAGAAATTTTCGGCGCATACAAGTTTCTCCTCAAAGTCTGGTCAGCCAACGTCAATCTGATTCAAGTGGTATTGAATTTTTTACTCCCTCGCCTTCATTCAGCGCTTTCCATAACATATCTTTTAATTCAACCAGACCTGATTGGGTTACAGAAGAAATAAACACATGTTCAATATCCTCAGGAAGTTCTGCGGCCACAGCTTTCTTTAATTCATCATCGAGCATGTCGCTTTTACTCACCGCCAAAAGAAACTTTTTATCGAGTAGTTCAGGGTTATATTCCCTGAGCTCATTTACCAGCACTTCGAATTCCTGTTTGTGATCGGCGCTATCAGCAGGGATCAAAAAAAGTAAAACAGGGTTGCGTTCTATGTGGCGAAGAAAGCGATGTCCAAGCCCCTTACCTTCCGCCGCACCCTCAATAATCCCAGGGAGATCTGCAACGCAAAAACTTTTGTTATCGCGATAGGGCACCATTCCCAATTGCGGAGTTATAGTGGTAAAAGCATAGTCGGCAATTTTCGGTGTAGCCGCAGTAATCACAGATAACAATGTCGATTTACCTGCATTTGGAAAACCCACTAATCCTACATCTGCCAGTACCTTGAGCTCTAGTGTGATCCAGTTTTCCTGCCCCGGCTCACCCGGCTGGGCATAGCTGGGTGCCTGGTTGGTGGGGGAAGCGAAGTGCTGATTGCCCTGGCCACCCCGGCCACCCTGAAGTAAAATTTTCTCCTGGCCATC
>JBBQSI010000134.1:0-8092 GCA_038213975.1 Chitinophagales bacterium | reverse complement strand
AACTGGCGGCAGGTATGAGGTAAATCGGAATGAAAAGACCTGGGATCCGGTCTTTTTGGCGAAAGCCTTTAGCCTCAAAGACGGACAGGTTTCAAGCGTTTTCAAAACGCGTTTCGGCTATCACATTATCCAGATGGTCAGCAAAAATGGTGATGACGCAGTTATCAGGCACATTCTAAAAGTGCCGGCAGTGAGCTCCATTGAGATAGCGGAAGCAAAAACTAAATTAGACTCTGTAAAAACCTTGCTCGTTAACGGCGATATTCAGTTTGGCGAAGCTGTGAATAAATACAGTGAAGATGACGACAGCAAGTTCACAGCCGGGCGCATTCCCTCGAGCGACGGAGGCTCATACGTAAACATTGATGAGCTGGACAAAGACCTTGTGTTGATGTTGAAGGATCTGAAAGTCGGCGAATATTCGGCCCCCATTGAATTTACAGATAACCGCGGAAAAAAAGCCTTGCGCATAGTCCAGATTATCACACAATCTAAGCCGCACCTTGAAAACCTTAAAGACGACTACGATAAGGTAGCAATGCGTGCCCTGGAAGAAAAGAAAAATGAAGTGCTTGAACAATGGTTTGAAAAAAAAGTTTCCTCTTTTTATGTAAACATCTCTGAGGACTACATGACCTGTCCGGATATGAGCAAGTGGTCAACTGCTACTACCGCCCAGAACTAAGTCTTTTCCCATCCCTTTTCCCTAAGATTATCTAAAAGCTTTCCTGAATAAGTTCATGCAATGTTTTTAATTTAATTTTGCGCTTCATTCCTATCAATGAGCGATGAAATAAAGCATGAATGCGGCCTGGCATTCATGAGATTACGCAAACCTTTCTCTTATTACCGGCAGAAATACGGAACTGTACTTTACGGCTTAAACAAGCTGTACCTGCTGATGGAAAAGCAACACAACCGTGGACAGGATGGCGCTGGTATAGCTGCGGTAAAACTTAATACAGAACCGGGATATCCATTTTTACACCGGTTGCGGAGCAACGCTACGCAGGCAATTGCCGACTTGTTCTCCCAAATCGAAAGCCAGATCGGGGAGATAGAAAAATATCATCCTGAGATTCAGCAACATCCCGGCCTGATGAAGGGGCACATCGATTTTCTCGGCGAACTTTTATTGGGACACCTGAGGTATGGCACACAGGGGAAAAATAATGTACAGTTTTGCCATCCTTTTATAAAAAGAAATACGATTCCAGCCAGGAATCTCGGTCTTGCCGGCAATTTCAACCTGGTCAATAAAGATGAGTTATTTTCTCTCATAAATAGCCACCCCGATGAACTGGATCGGCAAAGCGACCTCGGCGCTATGATGGATGTAATCTATCATTTCCTTGTGCAGTCTGATGAGGCTTCGCCCGGCAAGATTGATGTTGAATATGTGCTCAAAAAATCTGTTTCCCTATTTGATGGCGGCTTTACTTTCGGTGGTATTACAGGATGTGGTCACGGCTTTGTAATGCGCGACAGGAATGGTATCAGGCCATGCTATTATTTCACCGACGATGAAGTGATAGTGGCTACCAGTGAAAGAGCAGCCATCAGAACGGCATTCAACGTGGATGAAAATGAAGTGAAAGAACTGATGCCGGGTTGTGCACTTATCTCTTCCCCCGACGGCTCCTATGAGGTGAAGCAAATACTGGAGCCTGGTGTAAGACGCGCCTGCAGTTTTGAAAGAATTTATTTCTCCCGGGGAAACGACGAAAAGATATATCGTGAAAGAATTGCACTTGGCCACCACCTGAGCGAGCGGGTACTCGCAGCCGTGGATCATGATCTGAAGAATACAATTTTTTCATTTATACCAAATACAGCAGAGACGGCCTTCTACGGTTTAGTAAAAGGAGCAGAAGATTACCTTAACAAGACTAAGATCCAAAAGATCATGAGTTGGGGCAACGATTATGATGAAGAAAAGCTTTCCGAAATTGTAAATCGCCGGGTAAGGATGGAAAAGATTGCAATCAAGGATGTAAAACTGCGGACATTTATTACGGAAGATACCGGGCGAAATGAAATGGTGCAACACGTTTATGATATTACCTATGGCACAGTGCGAAAGAATGAGGATACACTTGTAGTTATTGACGATTCTATAGTGCGGGGAACAACGCTGCGGGAAAGTATCGTGAGAATGCTTGCACGCCTGGAGCCCAGGAGAATCATCGTTGTTTCTTCCGCACCGCAAATAAGGTATCCCGATTGCTATGGCATAGACATGAGCAAACTCGGGGAGTTCATTGCTTTTAAGGCGGCGATGGCCTTGATCCATGAAAGAGACATGAGCTGCCTCCTCAAACAGTTAGTAGAGAAGTGCAACGAGTTGCGCAGGAACAACCAGCTGGACGAAGAGAATGTGGTGCGTGAGATTTACAAGCCTTTTTCACTCGATGAGATTTCCAATAAGATTGCACAGCTTATAACTCCCCCTGAAATAACCATCCCTGTTGAAGTGATCTATCAAACAATTGAGGACCTTCACGCCAGTTGCCCGACAAATTTGGGTGATTGGTATTTCACCGGTAACTATCCTACACCAGGCGGCAACCGGGTGGTCAATCGTGCTTTCCTCAATTATATGGAGGGAAAGAATGTCCGGGGCTACTGAGGATAAAATATATTTTATGAAGACGCTCTTACTGGTAAGGCACGCAAAAAGTAGTTGGGATGATCTGTCAATGGCAGACATTGACCGACCCCTGAATAAAAGAGGAAAGAATGACGCGCCAGAGATGGCTGGGCGGCTGAGGGAGAGGAAAATCAATATAGATCGATTTGTCTCGAGTCCCGCCGTCCGTGCTAGAAAAACGGCTGAGATTTTTATGGATGTTTACGATGAAAAGAAAAAGAAGTTGGTGCTCGTGCCAGCACTATATGAAGCCGGTATCACCAATTTTTATGACGTGATCTCTTTGATGGATGATAAAGACGATACAGTAGCACTGTTTTCACATAATCCGGGAATCACCGATATGGCAAATTCGCTGTCAGTGAACCGTGTTGACAATATGCCAACTTGTAGTGTTTTCGCTGTCGTTGCTAAAATTAAGGCCTGGAAAGACTTTCACTCTACCGATAAAGAATTTCAATTCTTTGATTATCCGAAAAATCAGGATTAGACTATTAGTGATTCGTCAACGCTGCGAGCGATTCATCAATCACTTTTTTATACATTTTCATATCAACTTCCGGAAGTTCGAAAGGAAAATCTTCTGCTTTCTTGAGTATTTCTCCCAGATCGAATTTTTCCTGGTGGGCCACCAGGAACATTTTTTTCTCAAAACACCGTGCTGCCAGATATTCCTGCTCGATCTGCCCGGGCGTCGGAATAAGTACGCCTTTACCGCGGAGCTTTACCAAGTCCATGATGGTCGTGTAGCCGCTCCTGCTAATCACCAGCTCAGACTGTAGGATGAGAGACTGCAACTCTACGGTGGCCACATAATTTCTTATTGAAAGATTTGGATACGGGGAGTGTAATTCTATCGTATCGTCCGGCTTACCTCTTACCATACAGACATTTTGCTGAAAGCCATCCAGCTGCTCGAGCAGGATAGATTCAAGTATAGACCGCTGCGGCTCAGGCCCTGATAATATTACCAGTATTTTGTAATTTTTTTTCTCGCTATTAGTGGAAGCAAACCGGGATAAGGGTCCTATAAATTTGCAGCAAATACCTGCTAATGTTTCTTTAGATAATTTATCAGACAACGTACGATCTTCTGTATCGGGCACCCAACATTCTTTGTGTTTTTTTATAAAAGAATGATGTATCCTGCTTGCAATTCTGTTGTTCGTGAATTTTGGTGTAAGTATTTGCAGTTGGTGCGTGATATAGACAGACAGAACACCTTGGCAATGAAACCCGAATCGATTGTCGCTGATTAAAAGATCAGGCTTGTACCTGGCACAGAAAGCCCGGGTTTGTTGCTGTTCTTTTCTTATTGCAAGTAATAATCCTGGCAACTGTCTTAACAATTCCAGCTTCAGTAATTTTCCTGATCTGGCATAGCGAATTTTGTAAGAATTACACCGTAAAATTACTAATCCGGGGAATTCTTTCTGTAGTAAGGAAAATCCTCCGCCCGAGGCCACAATTATCACTTCGTGTTGGCGTTCAAGAAGGTGATGAATTATTGGAATACAACGCGTTGCGTGGCCGAGGCCCCAGTCGAGGGGAGAGATCATTATGCGCAGTTTACGAACAGCGTTGTTAATTTTTTTTTCCGTCACTCAAACATTGCAATAATAGTTTATGAAAATAGTTTAATTTACATACAGTTAGATGAAAGACGTTTATAAAATCCTCCTGCTTGTATTTATGATCGTATCTCTCTATGCTTTCAGTTGTACAGCCTCAAAGAAAAGCAATTGCGGATGCCCGAATAAAAAAGGTATGGTGGGTTATTAGAACTTCAAAAACCATTATCCAAAGAATGAACAGATTTAACCGGGACCTACTGGTGTTGTTCAAGGAAGAATTAATGAACCCCCAGGCAATTGAACATGAAGTGGAATTACTTCATGAGTTACTTTTTTGTGTCGAAAAAATAGATAACCTTACTGTTGCGCACGAAGTAATCAATCTCAATAAATACAAAATATATCAGGACGAAAAGTCAGTTCGCAATACTTTGAGAGAGCACGTGCTGAAACCCTTTGTATTTCTTAGCAATAAAAATTAGGAGACTTAGGATATCGTCCAGGTCTCTCTGCCTTTTAAAAGACTATCGAGATCACCTTTGCCCTTCTTCGCAATTACTTCCTCAATCTGCATAGACATTACGTCTTCGTAGCATGGACGCTCCTTCGCGTATAAAACGCCAAATGGTCTGGGTAAATGGTCGGATGCAATTGGATCATCAAACATCCTCGTTAATATTTGTGCTTTGTAAAAATCTTCTTCGTCATGAATCCATAGATCATCTTCGTTCACCTCGCCGTTTAGCTCAACAGCTACCGGCCTGAACCCATCAAGTTTTACACCTTTCTTGATTTCGCCGCCATATACCAGCGGCTTACCATGCTCAAGGAATAATGCCTCTTCAGGCTTTGATTTTTTTTCTGTAAAAATTTCAAATGCCCCATCATTAAAAATGTTGCAGTTTTGATAGATCTCCAGGAAGGACGCTCCTTTATGTTGATGCGCTCTTAGTATCATGGCCTGCAAATGCTTTGGATCTCTGTCCATACTCCTGCCAACGAATGATGCGTCGGCGCCGAGTGCCAGGGCACCCGGATTAAACGGATGATCAATGCTTCCCAGGGGAGTGCTTTTCGTAACCTTTAGTTCCCTGCTAGTCGGTGAGTACTGACCTTTTGTAAGTCCGTAAATTTCGTTGTTGAATAAAAGAAGGTTCACATCAAAATTCCTTCTAAGGAGATGTATCGTATGGTTTCCTCCAATACTCAGGCAATCGCCATCACCGGTCACTATCCAAACGCTGAGCTCAGGACGGCTGGCTTTCAATCCACTCGCTATGGAGGTTGCCCGCCCGTGAATGCTGTGCATGCCATAAGTATTCATATAGTACGGAAACCTGCTGCTGCAGCCTATCCCGGAGATGATCACAATATTTTCCTTCGGGATTCCAAGGCCGGGCATCACCTTTTGCACTTGTGCCAATATGGAATAATCTCCACAGCCCGGACACCATCTCACCTCCTGGTCTGTTGCAAAGTCTTTTGCAGTGAGCGCCGTCCCTGCTGTTGCTATATCTGTCATCGCACGTAGATTTATTCAAAGGTAAATGTTCCGGGTTAATAGGTCAGGAGCCCACTCATTCCTCCCAGTATCCTGCTATAACTTGTTTTCACGAAAATACCATTCTGCCACCTTGAATATTTTCGAGGCTAACACTGCATAAATTTATTTTTTACAAACTCCAGCCGCCAGTACTATTTATGCAATCATTGGAAGCCCCGTGGCCGCGTTGCAAACGAGGTCAACCATCGCTTCAGTACGTACTGCCAGTGAGCCTTCAGTATAATTGATAGGATTAAGTCTCCATCATCATTTCATCAGGTTATTACTTTCCTACCATCGCTTCGTTCATATTTTCCATAGCTTGGCTTTATCGAAATTTTACTTTGGAATGATATTTTCAAAGGTTGATGCGTCCTTACCCTCATACATTTAAATTACTTTCAACAAAAAAGAATGGCAAATCAATTATATGACTTTGGAATGGTAGGGCTCGGGGTAATGGGCAGCAACTTTCTTCTAAACATGGCGGACCATGGTTTCCCGGTCATTGGTTATGATAAGAATCCTGATAAGACAAAACTTTTTGAAGCCAGTGCTGCAGAGGGGAATGTGGTAAAAGGAGTGAATACGGTAGAGCAGTTTATAAGCCAAATGAAGCGTCCGCGAAAAGTGATGATGCTTGTACCGGCCGGTGCCGTAGTAGATAGCGTCATAGCTGACCTCACACCCTTCCTGGAACCAGGGGACATCCTGATAGATGGAGGTAATTCCCACTATACTGATACGCTGAAAAGGATTGTCTCACTTCGGGAAAAGGATATTCTTTTTATGGGTATCGGGGTTTCCGGTGGGGAAGAAGGTGCCCGGAAAGGACCAAGTATCATGCCCGGCGGGGATGAAGTTGCCTATAAAGAAGTAGCGCCGATGCTGGAAGCTGTTGCGGCAAAAGTAAACGGAGACCCATGCGTGGCCTACCTGGGTAAAGATGCTGCCGGACATTATGTAAAAATGGTTCATAACGGCATCGAGTATGCGATAATGCAACTCATCAGCGAATGTTATGACATGCTTAATCACGGATTGCAATATGACAACGCAGCCATCTCACGCGTTTTCTCGGATTGGAATAAAGGAGAGCTTCAATCCTACCTGCTGGAAATTTCATCGGAGATCTTCAAAATGACGGACGATAAAGTAAAAGGAAAATATCTCGTAGATATGATCCTGGATAAAGCCGGTGCGAAAGGAACGGGTAAATGGACATCGCAGGAAGGGCTCGACTTACCCGTGCCGGTGCCAACCATCGATGGCGCAGTGATGATGCGTAATCTTTCTTCGCTTACGGGGGAACGTCAGAAAGCTTCTTCTATCTATGGAAGTGAGTTTAAGAAGCTGGAAATCTCCCCTGCGGACTTTGAAAAACAATTGCAGGACGCCTTTTATTTTGGTACGCTATGCAGCTATGCCCAGGGCCTTGCCCTGCTGAGTGTTGCTTCAAGAGAGTTGAAGATGGATATCGATATGCCGGCTGTAGTAAGAATTTGGAGGGGTGGATGTATCATCAGGTCTGAGCTGTTAAATAATTTTATGGAGGCGTACAAGGATAAAGATTTAAAAAATTTGCTCCTTGATACCGACGTAGCCGACCTGGTCACACAAAAGCTGGATGGCATTCGACACACTGTATCCATAGCCGCCCTTAACAATTTCCCTTCTGTTTCTCTTATGGCTTCATTAAACTATTTCAACGCCTACCGCCGCGAGTTTCTTCCCACAAATCTCATCCAGGCGCAGCGGGATTTCTTCGGCGCACACACTTACCAGCGGGTAGATGAAGAAGGCATCTTCCATACGGAATGGAACACTTCCTCAGACACCGTTTCTACTAAACCAATTGATACTAACTAGGCATGCTTGATTATAAAAAAATATCGCCCGTTATTCTTTTAATATTTGGCGGGAGCGGCGATTTGAATTACCGGAAATTAACGCCAGCTCTATTTAATCTCTTCATCGACGAAGCCATGCCGGAGCACTACGATATTGTCGGAATCGCCAGGACAAATTATAAAGACGGCGAATATCTAAAGCACCTGAAAGAAGGCATTGATAAATTTTCGAGAAGAAAAGCAAAGGCCGCTGAATGGAAAAATTTTTCTCCACACCTAAGCTATATGGCCATGGACCTGTTGGAGCCAGGAGGCTATAAGGATATAGAAAAGTTTAAAGAAAAAAAAGAGAAAGAGTATGGCGTGCATCCTCACATCGTTTTTTATATGGCAGTGGCACCACAATTGGTTCCTGATATTGTGAAAAATATTGGAACGCTTGCGTTTTGTAAGGACAGGAGTTGCACCCGCATAG
>JBBQSI010000133.1:0-8111 GCA_038213975.1 Chitinophagales bacterium | reverse complement strand
GCCTTCTACAGTACCACCGGCGCCTACACCAAGATGATGATCCATAATATTATGGCCCAACTCACCACTACTGCTACCCAACCCTTCAGGCCATATATCGGTGGCTGAATTCATGAGGATCCATGCGCTGTTGAAGCTCGAAGCATTCAGGAAAATGATCTTGGCGAAATACTGAAAAGTTTTTTTTGTTTCTGCATCCAATACTTCTACGCCTGTTGCACGTTTTTTATCCTTGTCGTATAAAATTTTTGTAACGATAGACCATGGACGAACCGTAAGATTATTAGTAGCCATGGCGGCGGGAAGGGTAGAGGACTGCGTGCTGAAATAAGCTCCGAACGGACATCCCAGCCAGCATTTATTACGGTACTGGCAATTCGTTCTGCCGGGCAAAGGCTGCGTGATATTCGCGACCCGCCCAATGATCATGGCCCGCTTATTTTCATAATGTTCTTTCACCCTGGCCGCTACATCTTTTTCCACGCAATTCATTTGCATGGCGGGCAGGAAGTGGCTATCGGGCAGTTGTGGGAGGCTTTCTTTAGAGCCGCTTATTCCTGCAAACTTCTCTACATAAGTGTACCAGGGCTCAATGTCTTTGTAGCGAACCGGCCAGTCTATTGCAATGCCGTCTTTGGCATTTGCTTCAAAATCGATGTCGCTCCAGCGGTAGCACTGCCTTCCCCACATCAGCGAGCGCCCGCCAACATGGTAGCCACGAAACCAATCCATTCTTTTGATCTCGGTATAGGGAGAGTCTTTATCGCTGGCCCAATAATCGAGGTTTGTTTCATTCAGCGGGTAGTCTCTTTTTAACACAGGATATTCTTCAATCATTTTTTGCGTACGACCTCCGCGGTGCGGATATTCCCAAACTCCCTTCTGAGCATTTACATAATCTTTTACGTGCTTGATGTCCCGTCCTCTTTCGAGCATGATAGTCTTTAAACCTTTTTCTGTCAGCTCTTTTGCGGCCCACCCTCCGGATATGCCGGAGCCAATTACAATTGCATCATACGTGTTATCTGCCATAGTTTATCTGTTGAGTTGTTTTAATTTGAGCATTGTTATTTTCAAGCAAGTGTAACATCACATATCTGTACCGCCTGCCGTAAAGATTCCAATTTATTTTCCCTGGCGGGGATAAACTCCTGCGCCACATAATCCTTAAAACCTGTCTTTAAGATGGCTTTCATTATTGCAGGATAGTAGAGTTCCTGTGTTTCATCTATTTCATGACGGCCGGGCACACCACCTGTGTGATAATGCCCCAGGTATTGGTGATTGTCCTGGATTGTCCTGATCACATCGCCTTCGTCTATCTGCATATGATAGATATCGTACAGCAGTTTGAAATTTTCACTGCCGAGTTGTTTGCAAAGTTCTACGCCCCACGCCGTGTGATCGCACATATAATCTTTATGGTCTACCTTACTGTTAAGTAACTCCATCTGCACAATTACTTTGTGTTTTTCTGCCAGCGGTAATATTCTCTTGAGGCCGGTCACACAATTTTTCAAACCGGTTTCATCGTCCATCCCATTGCGGTTACCGCTAAAGCAAATCACATTTTTGTAGCCGGCTTCCGCCACCAGGGGAATTGTTTCTGTAAAGTCTGCTACGAGCTTATCGTGATACTGGGTATCATTGAATCCCTTGGTCAAACTGTTTTCACCATCTGTATAACACATGGAGCTGAATATCCCGTGTTCCTTCAATGTCGGCCAGTCTTTCGGTCCTACGAGGTCAATGGCGCTGAAGCCAATGTCTTTTACACCTTTGCAAAGTTCATCCAATGAAAAACTGCTAAAAGTCCACCGGCAAACGGAATGATTGATTTCTCCTTTCAAAGCTTTTTTATTTTCAGGTTGAGCATTCTTATTCATAGAAGAACAAGCGGGGGATAGCAAAGCGGCCGACGCTCCCATGGCGATATTCTTAATGGCGTTTCTTCTTGTGGACATAAAGTTAAGGTTTAAGCGATAATGTTTTTTTCGAGCGAGTTAACTGCGGTAACAAGTGTTGTGGTATTTTTTTCTCTAAATAGCAGCATAAAAATTATTACTACTACAAATGCTATCCCGGCCGGAATTAGCCAAATGGTTTTCCAATCGTGGGTATTATCTGTTGCATACATATCCACGATTGGCCCGCTCACAAGTGAACCGATCATCATACCCACGCCATACGTGGCGAGTGTGATCAAGCCCTGTGCAGCGCTCTTGAATTTTTCGCCCGCAAGCCTGTCGGTATATATTTGACCAGTTACAAAAAAGAAATCGTAACACACGCCGTGTAATACTATCCCGAGGATCAGCATCCAATAGCCTGCATCTATATTTCCGTAGGCAAATAGCACGTAGCGGAGACCCCAGGCAATCATGCCAATGGCAAGCATTTTCTTTACACCAAGACGGACGAAAAGTATGGGCATTAGCAGCATAAATAAGATCTCTGACACCTGCCCGAGTGACTGGATACCTGCGGTAGATTCCATGCCTTTTTCATTAAGAAAAAGATTGGTGAAATTGTAATAAAAGGCTAGAGGAATGGAAATGGCAATTGAAGCCACAAAAAATATCAGGTAAGATTTATTTTTTAATAAACGCAATGCATCCAGCCCGAGGATATCTGCCATAGTTGTCTGAATGCCTTTCTTTAAAGGCGGAGTAGCCGGAAGGGTAAAACTAAAAAGCCCTAGCAAAATAGAGCTTGCGGCGGCCATAGTAAAAGTGTATGCAAGCAGCGACTCACGGCCAGGCTTATCCCAGCCGATAACACTGATGGCAACACCAGCCACGATCCAACCGATGGTGCCCAACACGCGAATGAATGGAAATTCTTTACTGGGATCTTTCATCTGCCGGAAAGAAATAGAATTCACCAGGGCGAGGGTGGGCATAAACATTATCATGTATACGAGCAGGTAAGGAAAGAAAGCGCTGAAGTCTGCGGCCTTCGAGGCAAGGTATAACAGGACGCCACCAACAATGTGTAAAACGCCAAGAATCTTTTGTGCAGAAAAATAACGATCGGCAATAAGGCCAATAATGAAGGGCGCTGCAATAGCACCAATAGATTGGGTAAGATAAGCCAGGCTTATCTGTGTGCCACTGGCTGAAAGATTTTTTCCCAGGAATGTACCCATAGTTACGAACCATGCCCCCCAGATGAAAAAATTCAAAAACATCATGAAGGAAAGTTGCACGCGAATCGTAGATTTCATCCCGGGATTTTAGGGAGTGGAGAAAATGTAAAGTACTATTTTTAGGACAAGTTATTTCATAACGGATTAAAAAAAAATACACCGATTGCATTTTATTTTTCTGAGTATGGAAGCTACAATTCATTTTATAATATCTTCATCAAATCCACACTAAAATTTTGTTATGAAAGAAAAGCGCAAATTGAGAATGGGCATGGTAGGCGGAGGTAAAGATGCATTCATCGGAGCTATCCATCGCCTGGCGGCAAACATGGATGGACTGATAGAATTATCATCCGGCGTGTTTAGCATTAATAAAGACATCGCCAAAGATTCTGCGGAGTCATTATTCATACCGGCAGACAGAACATATTATAGTTATGAAGACATGATGGAGAAGGAAGCAGCGCTGCCTGCTGATAAAAGGATTGATTTTGTTACCATCGTTACGCCAAACTTTGCCCATTTCGCTCCGGCGATGCTGGCCCTGGAGAACGGTATTAATGTGGTGATAGAAAAGCCGATGACATTCACCCTGGACGAGGCAAAGCAGTTGCAGAAAAAAGTAAAAGAGACGGGACTGACCTTGTGTCTCACGCACACTTATTCCGGCTATCCCATGGTAAAGCAAGCGCGTGCCATGGTGGAGGAAGGAAAGCTGGGAAAGATCAGGAAAGTAATCGTGGAATACCCGCAGGGCTGGCTGAGCAAACTTTCAGAAAGAGAAGGCAATGCCCAGGCCGCCTGGCGTACAGATCCCAAAAAGTCTGGGAAAGCCGGTGCCATGGGTGACATCGGGACACACGCCGCACATCTTGCTGAATATATTACGGGCCTCAAAATCACCAAACTTTGCGCAGACCTTAATATTATGGTAGAAGGCCGTGCACTGGATGATGATGGCAATGTATTATTGAAGTTTGAGAAAGGAGCCGCAGGTGTGTTGATCGCGTCGCAGGTGGCGGCTGGTGAAGAGAATGCTTTGAAGATACGCGTCTACGGAGAAAAAGGTGGCCTTGAATGGGCACAGCATGAGCCAAATACACTTTTGGTAAAATGGCTGGAAGAACCTACACAAATCTATCGTGCGGGTACCGGCTACACAAAATGGCTGAGCAGCTACGCAACACAAAATTGCCGCACGCCGGGTGGTCATCCCGAGGGCTACCTGGAAGCTTTCGCCAACATCTACAAAAATTTTGCAATGACCCTAATGGCAAAATTGCATGGTGAAAAGCCGACAAAGGAAATGCTGGATTTTCCCGGCGCAGATGATGGCGTAAGGGGCATGGCCTTTATAGACAGCGTAGTTGCCTCTGCGGCTTCGGATAAAAAGTGGACAGAGTACGAAGTTTAATTTTTTAATTTTCTAAGAGAATACAAGATGAAAACAATTAAAGGACCCGGAATATTTTTAGCGCAGTTTGCAAAAGATACACATCCTTACAATGACCTCAAAAGTATTTGCGAGTGGGCGAAGTCGTTAGGTTTTACCGGCGTGCAAATTCCTACGTGGGATGAGCGCTTTATTGATTTAAAAAAAGCTGCACAAAGTAAAACTTATGCCCAGGAACTGCAGGGGATCGTGAACGATGCCGGCATGCAGATCACCGAACTCTCCACTCATCTGCAAGGGCAACTGGTGGCAGTGAATCCTGCCTACGATGTATTATTTGATGCCTTTGCTCCAAAAGAGGTAAGAAAGAACAGCAAGGCCCGGACAAAATGGGCGGTGCAGCAATTAAAATATGCCGCAAAAGCTTCGCAGAATCTTGGGCTGGATGCCCATCCTACGTTCAGCGGGGCGCTTATGTGGCACACGATGTACCCCTGGCCGCAACGGCCTGCGGGCCTCGTGGATGAAGGATTTACAGAACTTGCGAAAAGATGGACACCTATCCTGGATTATTTTGATGAGTGTGGCGTAGATGTGTGTTATGAAATTCACCCCGGAGAAGATTTGCATGATGGTATTTCCTACGAAATGTTCCTGGAAAAAGTGAATGACCACCAGCGGGCATGCCTCCTGTATGATCCTTCTCATTTCGTTTTGCAATGCCTGGATTACCTCGGGTATATAGATATCTATCATGAGCGTATCAAAGCGTTTCATGTCAAGGACGCAGAGTTTAATCCTACAGGTAAGCAGGGCGTTTATGGCGGCTACCAGTCATGGATAAATCGCGCCGGCAGGTTTCGCTCCACCGGTGATGGCCAGGTAGATTTTAAATCTGTCTTCACCAAGTTAGCCGCTTATGATTACGCAGGTTGGGCGGTGATGGAGTGGGAGTGTTGCATCAAAAATTCTGAAGACGGCGCGAAGGAAGGGGCGGCATTTATTGCAGATCATATCATTCGCGTTACCGAACATGCCTTCGATGATTTCGCCGCCGGCGACCGCGATGCAAAACTCAATCGCAGTGTGCTGGGGCTATAATAAATTTTTTATTTTCAAAAGAACAACTGAATATTTGTGTATGAAAAAGTCAATTATCATCTTATCCTCATTATTCTTTTTAATGAGCTGTGGCTCAGGCACAGAAACGAAAGAAACTACAACAGAAGACACTGCTGCGGCAGCTCCGGCAGCACCAGCACCTGATCCGGAAGCACAAAAAGGCCTGGACCTTGTGGCGCAGAGCGACTGCTTTACCTGCCACAAACTCAACGAAAGTTCTATAGGGCCATCCTATGCAGCAGTAGCTGAAAAGTATTCCACTCACGACAGGAAGGAAGCAATAGATTCCATCTCTTATCAAATAATCCATGGCGGCGTCGGTAAATGGGGCACTACCCAAATGCAGGCGCATCCGGCCGTGACACCGGAGGAAGCGGGTGCAATGGCTGCCTACGTGCTGTCAATAAAAAAAGATTAAAAAATGACGAATAGAAATGCGTTAGCCCTTTTGTTGATCATGCTTCTGGGCATAAGTTGCGGCACTTCTAAAATGACTACATCTACTGACAACACCGCTGATAACACTTTATCAGCCTCCGAACAGAAAGCCGGGTGGGAGCTGCTTTTCGACGGTAATAATTTGAATAAGTGGCACACCTACGGAAAGAATTCCCTCGAAGATGGCTGGAAGATTGCCGACGGGGCCATATTTCTGGATCTTGATGCAGGCAAGGGCGCTGACGGCAAGCGCTCAGGTAATAATATAGTTACCAACGAAAGTTACGGCGATTTTGAAATGAAGATTGACTGGAAGATATCACCGCAAGGAAACAGCGGAATTATATTTTACGTGGAAGAAGACGCGGCGCAGTACCATGAAAATTATAACACCGGCATGGAAATGCAGGTATTGGATAATGGCACACCCACACGTCCCGGGCATCCGGATGGTAAATTGTATACGCATCGTGCCGGCGATCTTTATGATCTCCTGGCCGCCAAAGAGGGTTTCCTAAATCCGCAGGGAGAGTGGAACCATGTGGAGGTCACATCAAAAAATGGCCAATTGGATTTTTATATGAATGGCACCCACACTTTATCAACTACCATGTGGGACGATCATTGGCGAGAGATGATTGGCATCAGCAAGTTTAAGGACATGAAGAACTTTGGCACTTTCAAGCAAGGTAAGATCTCTCTTCAAGATCACGGAAACATGGTGTACTTTAAGAATATTAAGATCAGGAAATTATAGTCACACTCTTGAGTGTTATTTATTTATTACCTGTGATGTGGCATTTAAAAAAGGGGCCCCGACGAACCACGTCGATATTACGGTCTTACTCCTCCAAAGTTATTCCCGGCCGAATTACTTATCATACACGATTGGTAGGAAATTCCTTTATCCAAGCATCATTTTCTAAAAAAAAGTTGTCTTGATTCTGAATAGCAGAGGTTAAATGTAGAAAGTTTGCCGAAGTTTTTTTCAGTCTGATTATTAATGGTGCTTTTGGTTTCTCTTGATCATTATAGCTAACCTTCACCCCGGGAATGTAAGCTTTCGCCTGACTTCCGTTCAGAAAGTTTGTTACACCAACAATCAACCGGTAGTAATCTATGCAGCTAAAAATAAATTATTTCAATAAGTAAATACCTGAGTCCTAATTTTGGGCTCTTGTTTAATTCGATTGCCCTAAGGGAGCTCTCCCATATTCCAGGTCTAAAACAATACAAGATGCCCTCAAAGTTATACGCAAAGTTGAAAAAGTTTTTTCCAGCAAGTATCATGATGCTGTTGTTCATCATCATCAACAGTTTCGTCGCTGGAGTGTCCGCTCAAACGATAGTTACAGGAAAAGTTATTGGCTCAGATGGTGCGCCCGTTACCGGAGTCACGGTGCAGGAAAAAGGAACTACCGGAGGCACCGCAACTGATGCTGCAGGTGAGTTTTCATTAAGCGTGAGCAGTACTAATGCCACATTAAATTTTTCCTCTTTGGGTTATGAAACTCAATCCATGGCCATTGGCGGCCAAAGTAATTTAATGGTTGTGATGCAGGGTGAAGCGGCGAAAGAACTGGAGCAGGTAGTGGTAGTTGGTTATGGAACACAACGTAAAAAAGATTTAACCGGTTCTTCGGCAAGTATAAAAGGTTCCGAAATTGCCAATGTGCCTGTATTAACGGCCACACAAGCCATACAGGGAAAGGTAGCTGGTGTACAAATAGTGAGTAGCGGCGCCCCGGGCAGCACTCCAAATGTAAGAATAAGAGGTGTAGGCTCCATACTTGGTGGCGCCGATCCGCTATATGTTGTAGATGGCATTATCACCAATGATATCAGGAATATCAACAGCGCTGATATTCTTTCTGTTGATATTTTGAAGGACGCTTCTTCAACCGCAATCTATGGCGCAAGAGCGGCTAATGGGGTTGTTTTAGTAACTACAAAAGCAGGCGTTAAAGGAACGCTCACTGTTAATTATAATGGATATGGAGGTGTAAAAAT